>JAFURK010000035.1 GCA_017480975.1 Bacilli bacterium | reverse complement strand
GTAGCAAATAAATATGCTTGTTCTGGTAATAAATATTGGAAAATGAGTATGACACCAGTTATTCATAAAGCTATATCAAATGAAAGACTTCAAAAAAGAGGTCTTTTATGTCCAATAGACCAATATAATAAAGTTCATATACTACCCATAGGTTGAACCGCCACTTGCGAGAACCGCATGAGTGGTGGTGTGAGAGGGACAAATTAAAATAGAGAAAATCTATTTAAATTTTCTCTACTCGATTGACCTTTGTTCTTGTTAAATGTGATCATGTATGGTAGAATATAAACAATTTAGGAGGTTTATTAATATGAAGTTAAAAGATTTAGAAATATTGAGAGCAAGAATAAAAGAAGAATATAAATTTAATGATAAAGAAATAGAGAAATTGAATTTAAAATCTAATATTTTGAATGCGAATAAATTAGACGATAGAGTGATGCAAGGAATAGTGTTTTCAATTGCTCTTTGGGGAATAGTTATTTTTGGGTACACAGTAGGTTTAATGAATTCATATTTTTTGTCAATTCCTGCTTATGCTTTTTCGTGGTTTACTTTAGGGGGATGTGCTGCGATAGGATTTGTAGCTGAAAAACTATTTATAAAAAAGGCTTGTATTAGAGAAGGATTAAAGAAGTTTACTAATTCGGAAAGTCAAAAGGATATTTTTAAAGAAGATATTTTAAATAATATAAAAATAGAGAAATTGAAAAATGATAATAAAATTTTAGATATTATAGATAATAAAATAATTGAAGAAGAAACAGCATTAAAAGTTATTTTAAATAAATATAATGTTGAAGAAATTGATAATGTGGAGAAAAAGGATGCAATTGTAGAGAAAATAAATGAAAATAGTAAACTTTTTAAGCAAAAAAAGGAAGAATTGGATAATTTTATTACAAAGTGTGTATTGAAAAATAGTTCTGTTATAGACATGGATAGATTGACTGTATTACGAGATATTCTTTTGATGGGAACTATGTTGATGGTATTGGTAGATTTACCAGTTGTATTAATGGGCCAATTAAATATTCAAAATTTGGGTATTGGTAGTAGTCCTTTTGAAGTTTTATTTGCAGTTTTGTCACCGTTTTTTCTTGGTAGCGGGGCAGTAGCGTTGTATGATTTTAAGAAATTAAATGATAAAAGAGAAGTTTATGAGGAACTTAGAGAAGAAATTGGTGAAGATAAAAGGTTAGAGAAATGTTTAGAAGATGGTTATTCATTTGAATATAGTGAAATTTTTAATAAGTATTATAGTGAAGGTAAAATCAAATATTTAAATGAAATTAGTGAAATTAAGTTGGAATTGGCTTCAGAAGAAGTTAGGTTAAATAATATAAAAAATGAGGATAAAAGTACTTATAAAGCTGATTATTCTTATAATAGAAATTTTAGTATGGATAAAGAATTAGAAATGATTGATGTAGATTTAGAAGAAAAGTATGTTGGAGGAACAAGAATTAAAAAATTAGTAAAATCAGATGAAGATAATATTAATTAATTTAATAAAGATGGATTGGAGTTTTATTAGGATGAAGTTAGAAGATTTAAAGAAACTAAAAATTGAACTGAAAGAAGAATGTAAACAAAATGAGGAAAATTATAATAAATTAGATAAAAAAATGTATGATTTACAATTTAAGAATATAAGGTTTCCTGGACCCACTTTCGTATTTTGTTTATTTGTTTTAATTATGATTATAGGGGCTACTCCGGGGGCAATTGTTGGGATGTTTTCAACTGAGGTTTTTACTTGTTTGTCGATGGTAGTATCAGTTTTAGTGGGAGTTGGTATAAAGAAAGGAATTGAGAAAATATTAATATCAAAAGGAATTTTTAATGATTTACCAAATATTACGAATCAAAAGCAGGTTTTAGAGGAATTAACAAAAAATTCAATAGAAATGGAATTTTATTTGCAGAAGTTTAAGATGTTGGAGTTTATGCATAATAAGATTGAATCAAAGGAAAAATCATTAAATGATGTAATGCAAATGGATGAATATATTTTAAAAGAGAAAGATAATAATGTTAGTTCGAGTGAAGTTATTTGTAAAGTTGTTGAAAATTTAAGAAGTGATTTACAACAAAAGGAACAAGAATTACATAAATTAATTACAAAATATGTGTTAAAAAGGGAACTTTATGATAGTAAAAAGAATGATTTGTTTTTAGGAGAAACGATTAAAAATATTGGTTTAGGTGGTTGTGGTTTAACATTTATTGCTGTTTTTCCTTTAATTACTAGAATTAGTTATGGACTACCAATAGAGATTAATTTTTTATTTTACTTGGCTACGTTTGTTGTTGGTGGAGTTGGTATGACGACATTTGAAGCAATTAAGAATAAAGATAAGGAAGAAATTTTTGAAAAAATTAGAATTGATCTTTGTAATGGGGAAAAAATAGATATAGATATGATAGAGTATGTAGAGATGTTAGAAAATATTTTAAAAGATATGTATGAGCTGAGAATGGATTTAGAGGAAGAAAAAGCTAAGTTAGAGAGTGTTAAGCGAGAGGAAAAAAATACTGATGGGGCTGATTATTCTTATAATAGGACTTTTGCTATGGATAAAGAATTAGAAATGATTGATTTAGATTTAGAAGAAAAGTATGTTGGAGGAACAAGAATTAGAAAAAGAGTAAAAGATGATGTTAATAATTAAATTGTTATTATATAAATTTTTATAATTAAGTTAGATTTTTTTTCAGTATTTTATTAAAAAAATTTTTAAAATATTAGTATAGAACTTCTATTTTAGGTAATACTTAGAATAGAGGTGAGAAAATGAAAAAAAGAAAATTGAAACCGTTTGTTGTTCCTTTGATGTATGTAGCATCAATTGCGATGCTGATTGGTAGTGTGTATTGTATTGAAAAGATAGTTAATAATGCTGTTCTTCAAGGGAGTGAGGTAGAGGAAGTTGAGGAAGTAATTCTTGATAGTAGTGAAGAGGTAATTGAGGAGCCAGTTGTAGATGTTCCGGTTGTTAATACCGATCCTGTTATTATGAGACCTTATATTAATGGTAATGTAAAGATTGTTAAGAATTATTATGATTATCAGGCTGATGCGACGAGACAAGAAGAGTCAATTGTGTACTACGGAAATACTTATATGCAAAATTCTGGTGTTGATTATGGTATGGATGGTACTGAATTTGAGGTTGTTAGTATTTTAGATGGTACTGTTACTGAAGTTGTTGATGATGAAATAATGGGTAAAACGGTTAAGATTAAGCATAGTAATGATTTAATTAGTGTTTATCAAAGTTTGGGAAGTGTTGATGTAGCTGTTAATACAACTGTTACTCAAGGAACAATCATTGGTAAAAGTGGTGAGGCTAATGTTAGTACAGAATTAGGAAATCATTTACATTTTGAGTTATATTATCAAGGTAGTGTGGTAAATCCAGAGAATTATTATGATAAATTACTTGGACAGTTACAATAGTGGTATTATATGCCACTTTTTTTCATAAATAATAATGGAGGGTTTACATGAATAAAAAAATTATATCAAGAGTTATAGAAGAAGGTAAATATATGTTGGCAACGGGAAAGACTGTTAGGGAGTTGGCTCAAATATTTGGAATAAGTAAGAGTACAATTCATAAAGATTTACGAGAAAGACTATTAGAGATTGACAGTGATATGTATAAACAAGTGTCAAGTATTTTACAGTATCATATGGATATTAGACATATTAGAGGTGGAGAGTCGACAAGGAGAAAATTTTTGGAAAAAAATGCAAATTACTAGTATTCAAAAGGGTTAATATGTGCTAAAATAATATTTAGGATGGTGATATTATGTTTAATAAAGACATTGGAATAGACTTGGGAACAGCAAATGTATTAATTTACATTAAGGGACAAGGCGTTGTATTAAATGAGCCTAGTGTTGTAGCAATTGATTTAGACACAAAGAAACCTTTAGCAGTTGGTACAGAAGCTAGAGAAATGTTAGGTAGAACTCCAGGAAAGGTTACGGCAATAAGACCGATGAAGGATGGTGTTATTGCTGATTTTGAAACTACTGAAGTTATGCTTAATTATTTTATTAAGAAAGTTAATGGTAAAAGTTTCTTTTCACGTCCTAGAATTTTGATTTGTTGTCCTTCTAATATCACTCAAGTAGAAAAAAATGCCATTGTTGAGGCAGCGGAAAGAACAGGAGCTAAGAAAGTATTTTTGGAAGAAGAACCTAAAGTAGCTGCAATTGGAGCGGGAATGGATATTTCTAAGCCTAGTGGTAATATGGTTATTGATATTGGTGGAGGAACTACTGATATTGCTATTTTATCTTTAGGTGGTATAGTTAATAGTTCTTCAATTAGAATAGCTGGAAATGCTTTTGATAATGATATTGTAAAATATATTAAGGATAAATATAAGTTACTTGTTGGAGATAGAACTGCTGAGGATATTAAGGTAACGATTGGTACGGTATTTCCTGGGTCTAGAAATGAAAAGATGGAAGTAAGAGGAAGAGATTTAGTAACTGGATTACCGCATTCGATTACGATTACTAGTGATGAAGTGGAAGAGGCTTTAAGAGAAAGTATTTATACGATTGTGCATGCTGCAAAGGGAATATTGGAGCAAACTCCTCCTGAGTTAGCGGCTGATATTATTGATAAGGGAATTGTTTTAACTGGTGGTGGATCAATGGTTGATGGTTTTAGTCAATTATTGTCACAAGAGTTAAAGGTACCAGTATTTATTGCGGAAAGTCCACTTACATGTGTTGCAGAAGGTACAGGCGTATTATTAGATAATATTCATTTAGTTGATGGAAGAATTTAAGATATCTTAGGATGTCTTTTTCTTTTTTTTATGGTATAATTTGTTTATATGAAGGAGGCAATGTGATGGCTAAAGATATAGAAAAAATTGTTCAGGGAGCTGCTTCTAATGTGGCTTGTGAAACGAAAGATGAAGTATCTAAGGAAAATTTAGAATTGATAAAGGCACAATTAGAGGGACTTTCTAAGCTTTCAGATAGAAGTTTTATATATGAATTGTACATTAAAATAATGAAAGATTTGGAGGAAAATACGAAAGGGGTAGAAGGAAATGTCAAAGTTAAGAAATAATTCGTCTAAATATTGTTATGAAGATGGCGTGTTGATTAATAATTTTGATATCCATGATGTAAAAAAGTTAAATGCATTATCTAGAGACATTACGACATATAAAATTTCGCAAGTGTTTTGTGATAATACAGTTGTTAAGAATTTTTTTACTGTAAGTGATTATTTAAATTTGCATAAGTTTTTATTTGCCGATATATTTCCTTTTGCTGGCGATATTAGAGATGAATCTATTTATAAGTCTAATAAGCCTTGCTATGATGGAGTAACGGTTTTTGCTATGCCATATGCTATTAGAATTAGTTTAGAAGAAAATCTTAAAAAGATGAGACAAAATGGTGGGAAGATAAAAACGAGAGAGGGATTACTTAGATATTTGGCTTATTATTATGGGGAAATTAATATTATTCACCCATTTAGAGAAGGTAATGGTAGGACACTTAGAACGTATATGAAATTATTGGTAGATTATATTTGTCCATATTTGCCAGAAGAGGTGCGTAATTTAGAGATAGATTATTCTTTATGGGATAGTAGTGATAGAGAAAATTTGCTTAGAGCTACTATAAAAGGAGCAGTTGAGGATAATTATTTGGATATAGAGAGATGTTTTGATAAGGTTTTAGTTGAGAAAGAATTAACTAAATTTAAAGGAAGATAAATAAGAATACTTATATAGAATATGGTTCTATTTAAGTATTTTTTTAATAATAAAATTGAGGTGTGATTGGTATTTTTTAGAGTTTTGTCATTATATTTTAATGAGGGGAGGAAAATGAAAAAGATTTGGCAAAATTATCGGGCAACAATTATTTTAATTGGCGCTATTATAATAGGTGTTATAGTTGGTTTAGTATGGGGTGAAGGCGCTAATTGTTTAAAGCCATTAGGGGATTTATTTTTAAATATGTTATTTGTGGTAATTGTACCATTAGTATTTTTGACGATTACAACATCGATTGCTAAAATGGGAGAGGCAAAGCGATTATCTAAGATTATGAAGGCGATAGTGGGAGTATTTTTATGTACTTCGCTTGTGGCAGTGATAGTAGGAGTGGCTAGTACTTATTTTGTAGATTTAGTTGATGTTAATGATAGTAATGTTATTAAGAAAATAATGATTAGTAATGAAGAGATATCTGAAGTTGAAGATTTAAATTTATTAGATAGGACGGTTCAAGTTCTTAGTGTAGATGATTTTAGTGGTTTGTTATCTAAGAATAATGTAATTGCTATTGTAGTATTTTCTATTTTAATGGGACTTGCTATTAAGAATAGCAAGAATAGGGGTAAAAAAGCTTTGGAAGTATTAATATCTTTTCAATGGGTTATTTTGAAATTAGTTGATTTAATTATGTATTATGCTCCAATAGGTATTTGTTGTTATATGGCTTCAATGGTTGGTACATTAGGAAGCAGTATTGCGATTGGATATTTGAAGGTATTTATATTGTATATGGTGGTATCAGTACTTTTCTATTTTATAGTGTATTCTATTTATGCTTATATGGCAGCTGGAACTAAAGGAGTGAAAGTTTTTTGGAAGAATATTCTTCCTTCAACGTTTACTTCACTTGCTACTTGTTCGTCAGCAGCGTGTATTCCGGTTAATATAGAAAGTGCTAAGAAAATAGGAGTATCAAATGATATAGCAGAAACGGTTATTCCAATGGGAACTAGTTTTCATAAGGATGGTTCTATTATTGGTAGTGTATTTAAGATTATGTTTTTAGTTTGTTTATTTGGCACGGATATTAGTGATCCAGTTGGAATTGGTAAGATATTAATAGTGGCTTTAATAGCTAATTTATTGGTTACAGCCGTGCCGATTGGTGGTGGTACTATATCAGAAACTTTAATTATTAGTATGTTAGGTTATCCAATGGGGGCGTTACCTATTTTAACAATTATAGCAACTATTATAGATGCACCCGCAACAATGTTAAATGTAGTGGGAGATACTAGTTGTTCAATGTTAGTATCTAGAATTGTTGATGGCAAGGATTGGATTAATAAAAAGGGATAGGGAGTATAAAAGTACTTATATTTCTTTTTGTTTGAATAAAAATGTGAAACTAGGTAATTAAAAAGTGCATAAAAATGTGAAACTAGATAACGTTAATTCCAATAAAAACGTGAATAAGTGATTGACAAATTCTTACTATAATAGTATTATTTGGTTAGGTGGTGATACTGTGAAAAGAAAGTTTTGGAATAAATTGAAAGAATGGCAAGAAAAGAATATTGAAATGCCATTGATGGTAGTTGGAGCTAGACAAGTAGGTAAGACTTATATTATTGATAAATTTTGTAGAGGTAATTTTGATGATTATGTTTATATTAATTTAAAAGATGAGCCTGATATTATAGATTTTTTTAAAGAAAGTATTCCAACAGTTGATAAGGTTAAGAAATTAGAATTGAAGTTAAACAGAAGTATAAAAGTGAATACGGTTATATTTTTTGATGAAATTCAAGAAAGTGAAGAATTAATTAGTGCTTTAAAGTATTTTTGTGATAGCAGCTTTCCGTATAAAATAGTTTGTGCTGGAAGTTTGTTAGGAGTAAAATTAAAAAGATTTAATTCTTCTTTTCCGGTTGGTAAAGTTAATATCTTACATATGTATCCAATGGATTTTGAAGAATTTTTATTGGGAATTGGAGAAGAATTAGCGATTGGTGAGATTAAAAGATGTTTTAATGAAGATGCTAAGATAGATAATTTTTTACATAGAAAGTTACTTGAATTTTATAGATTATATTTGTGTGTTGGTGGTATGCCTAAATCTATAATGAATTTAAGGGATAATGGTTTAAATATATTAGATTATGATAGTAACATTGTAAAATCTATTATTGAGGCATATTTAGCGGATATGAAAAGATATACTCTTAGTTATTTTGAAACAGTAAAGATTGAAAAAATATATAAAAATATGCCTAGTCAACTTGCTAAAGAAAATAAGAAGTTTCAATATAGTAAGATAGAGAAGAATGCAAGAAGTAGGGATTATGAATCGGCTCTTGATTGGTTGTTGGCTAGTAATTTGGTGTTGAAATGTAATTTAGTAGATAGACTGGAATCACCATTAAAAGGATTTATGAATGAAAATTCTTTTAAACTTTATTTTAGTGATGTTAGTATTTTAACAAGTATGTTGGAAATGTCTTATAATAAAATATTACTAGATGAAAATATGATGTATAAGGGAGTAATTGCTGAAAACTATGTTGCTAATGAATTAGTCAAAAATGGGTTTAGTTTATATTATTGGGCTGTTAATCAAGTAGCAGAAATAGATTTTTTAATTGATACAGATGATGGAGTTATTCCAATAGAAGTAAAGGCTAATGATAATACTACTTCTAAGAGTTTGAATTATTATGTTTCTAAGTATAAGCCTAATTATTCAATTAGGATATCTACTAAAAATTTTGGGTTTGAGAATGGAATTAAATCAGTTCCTTTATATGCTGTATTTTGTATAGAAAAAAATTAGGAGGTTACTAAAATGAAATTAAGAGAATTATTAAGAGATGTAGAGTATGAATTAGTTAATGGGAATTTGGAACTAGAGGTTAATGATATTGCTTATGACTCTAGGAAAGTTAAGGAAGGAATAGCTTTTGTAGCAATGAAGGGCTTTAGAGTTGATGGGCATGATTATATAGATAAAGCTATAGAAAATGGTACAAAGTGTATTATTGTGGAGAATGATGTTAAGGTTAGTGATGATATTACGGTTGTTAAGTTAAAGGATACGAGAACTGATTTATCGAAGTTAGCTAGAACATTGTTTGGTTATCCAGATAAAGAGATGACAACGATTGCAATTACGGGTACAAAGGGGAAGACTACTATTTCAACAATGATTAAGAAAATATTAGATGATAGTGGGAATCAGGCTGGATTAATTGGGACAATGGGAGTATTTTATAAAGATAAGTTTTATCATACAGTAAATACCTCGCCTGAATCTTATGATGTATTTAAGTATATGAGAGAGATGCTAGATAATGGGATAAAACATTTAGTTATGGAAGTATCTAGTCAATCCTTAAAATTAAAAAGATGGAGTAATGTAATATTTGATTATGCAATATTTACTAATCTTAGTTTAGATCATGTTGGCGATGATGAACATAATAGTTTTGAAGATTATAAGTATTGTAAGAGTTTGTTATTTAAGCAATGTAAGACAGGTATTTTTAACCTAGATAGTGAGTATTATTTAGATATGGTTCGTGATGTTACTTGTGATATTTATACGTTTGGTAAAAGTGAAGAAGCTCAGTATAGGATAGGTAAAGTTAAAAATGTTATGAGTGGTGGATTTGTTGGTATTGAGATGAGTGTTAGTGGTAAGACCCAAAAGAATTTTAGAGTAAGTATTCCAGGTTTATTTACGGCTTATAATGCCGGTGCAGCGATAGCGGTATGTGATATTATGGGGATAAGTATGGATAGTATTGCTAAGAGTTTAGAGAATGTTAGTGTTAAAGGTAGAATGGAAAGTGTTAATATTTCTAATAAGTTTAGTGTATTAATTGATTATGCTTATCAAGGTATTGCGATGGAGAATGTATTATCAACAATGAAAGAGGCTAATCCAAAGAGAATTGTAACTGTTTTTGGATGTGGTGGTAATAGAAGTAGGCAGCGAAGATTTGATTGTGGAGAAGTTAGTGGTAAGTATTCTGATTTGAGTATTTTAACAGCAGATAATCCTAGGTATGAGAATAATGATGATATTATCAAAGATATTTTAGTTGGGATGAATAAGACTGATGGTAAGTATGTAATTATTTCTGATAGGAAAGAGGCTATTAAAGAAGCGATCGTTAAAGCACAAGATGGTGATGTTATTCTTATTCTTGGTAAAGGACATGAGGATTATCAAGAGATAGAAGGGGTTAGATATCCGTTTGATGAGCGGGTTATTATTCGTGAGATATTAGATGAGCTTAGTAATGAGGATAGGATGAGATTAGGAATCATAGGATAGGAGGTAATTATCATGTGTGATTTATATGTTAAAGATATAGTAAGGCTATGTGAAGGTAAAGTTCTTTGTGGAGATGAAGAGTTAAAGTTAAGTACTTTTTGTACAGATACAAGAAGGATAAAAGAACAAGATGTTTATGTTGGTATTAAGGGGGAAGTATTTGATGGTAGTAAGTTTTATATGGAGGCAGTTAATAAGGGGGCTAGTGTTTGTATATTAGAGAACGGGTATGTTAAAAGTACTGATATAGATTGTACTATTGTTGAGGTAGATGATACTGTTAAATGTCTTCAAGAGTTGGCTAAATACAAGAGAAGTTTATATGATATTCCAGTTATTGCTATTACGGGTAGTGTTGGTAAGACTAGTACGAAAGATATTATTGCTAGTGTAGTCGAACAAAAGTATAAGACTTGTAAGACGATAGGTAATTATAATAATCATATCGGGGTTCCTTTAACGATTTTGTCTTTAAAAGATGAAGAGGCTTTAGTAGTGGAAATGGGGATGAATCATTTAAGAGAGATAGCAGTTTTAAGTGAGATTGCAAAGCCTACTGTTGCGGTTATTACTAATGTTGGAACGGCTCATATTGGTATTTTAGGTAGTAGAGAAAATATTTTAAAGGCTAAGTTAGAGATATTAGAAGGTATGGTTGGTAAAAAAGTTATTATTAATAAGGATAATGATATGCTAAAAGGTGCCTTGAAGGAGTTAGAAGAGAGGTATGATGTTAGTACTGTATCAATTGTAGAAGAAAGTACTTATAGGGCTGTTAATATAGATGAAGATGTTTTTGATAGTAAGTTTGATATTGATAATAAGGTTAATGGTATAAAGGTTAATGTTGGGGGAGAAGCTTTTATATATAATTCTTTAGTTGCTTATGCAGTTGGTGAGGTATTAGGTATTGATAATGATTTAATAAAAAAAGGAATAGATAGTTTTAAACTTAGTAGTGGTAGATTAGAGAAGAAAGTTAATAGTAAGGGTGTTACTATTATTGATGATACTTATAATGCTAATTATGATTCAATGAAGGCTTCAATAGAGTTGTTAGGTAAAGTTAAGGATAAGCGAAAGATTGCTATCCTCGGGGATATGTTAGAGTTAGGTGAATATAGTGAAGAGTTTCATAAAGGTATAGGTGAAGTTGTATTTAATAGTAAGATTGATAAATTAATTACAATAGGAGAAGCTTCTGTTAATATTGAAAGAAGAGCTGTTGAATTGGGAATGGATAAGAGTAATTGCTATCATTTTGATAAAGAGAATGATTGCTATGAAGTAGTTTTAGAAATATTGGATAGTAATGATATTGTTTTATTAAAGGGAAGTCATGGTATTCATTTAGATAGAGTTGTAGATAAGTTAATGGAGAAATAATTGTGGCAAATCCGGAAAAATTTTCGGATTTGCCATTGGTTTTCTTTTTTTCTTGATGTATAATATTTTTGGAATGAGGTGACGTGTTGATGATGATAGAACGTGAATTATCTGGAAGAGTAAAAAAATTAAATGATATAAAAAAAGTAGTTATGGTAACTGGTCCAAGACAAGTTGGTAAAACTACTATGTTAAAAATGATATCTAAAGATAATAGAAATTATATTTCGTTAGATGATTTAAACATTAGAAAATTAGCTCAAGATGATCCAAAACTATTTATGATGAACTATAAGCCACCTATTATTATTGAAGAAGTACAATATGCACCTAATTTATTGTCTTTTATTAAATTGGATGTTGATTCAAGGGATAAAAAGGGAGAATATTGGTTAACTGGTTCTCAAAAATTTCATTTAATGAAGGGTGTGAGTGAATCTTTAGCAGGAAGAGTTGGTATTCTTGAAATGACATCTCTTAGTTATGCAGAAAAGCATGGATTTGAGTCAAGTATTTTTGATCCTAGAAATTTGAAAAAAAAGTTTGAAATTGATCCCAATCATTTATTTGAAGAAATTTTTAAGGGAGGAATGCCAGAATATTATGCTAATAATTTAGATAGAAAAGATTTTTTTGATGATTATATAAGAACTTATATTGAACGTGATGTTAGAGATTTAACTCAAGTTGGTAATATTGTGGCATTTGAAAAATTTTTAGTTAGTATGGCAGCTAGAAATGGTGAGTTATTAAATTATAATGCTATTAGTCAAGATGCAGGAATAGATGAAAAAACGGCTAGATTATGGACATCAATATTGGTTAATAGTGATATTATTTATTTATTACAACCATATTTATCTAGTGAATTAAAAAGAGTTACGAAGACTCCTAAAATTGTCTTTATGGATACTGGATTGTGTGCTTATTTGTGTAAATGGGATAGTGCAGAAAATTTAATGAATAGTTCTGTATCTGGTCATTATTTAGAAACTTTTGTTATTAGTGAGTTAATAAAAAATAAAAGAAATTCTTCCGAACAATTAGATTATGACATTTATTTTTATAGGGATAGAGATGGTAAAGAAATAGATTTATTGATTTACTTTAATAATACTTTATATCCATTTGAAATTAAGAAAACAGCTAGTCCTAATAAAGATATGATTAAGAATTTCGATATTTTGAATAAGACTAATAAAGAAATTGGCAATGGCGGTATTATTTGCTTATATCCTGATATTTATCCTTTGACTGAAAAAAATAAAGTTATTCCTATTTCGTGTATATTTTAGAAAATTGTATAGTATGTTATTATACAATTTTTTTTGTAATTTTATGGGAAACAATAATTATTGGTTGAATAAATTAAATAAAATTGATACAATATTGTTAGAAATAAATGGGGTAATAGTTGTTTAAAAGAGAGGTAGTATGTGAGATGAGATATTTTATGACATTTTCTTATGATGGCAGTGATTTTAAGGGGTATCAAAAACAACCTAAAGCAAGAACTGTTCAAGGAGAATTAGAGAGTGTTTTAAAAAAGATAAATGGGGAGAAAATTGTTAGTGTAGTTGCATCTGGTAGAACAGATGCGGGAGTTCATGCGATGAATCAGAAAGCTCATTTTGAGTTAGAAGATAGTATTGATTGCGATAAATTATTACATAGTATGAATTCGATGTTGCCAGAAGATATATATGTAAAACATTTAGAAGAGGTATCAGAGAATTTTCATGCTAGATTTGATGCTACAGGTAAAGAGTATATTTATCAAATTAATATGGGAGAGTATAACCCTTTAGATAGAAAGTATGTTTATCAACATAATAGCAAGTTAGATGTTGTTGAAATGCAAAGAGCGATGAAGTATTTAGAAGGTACACATAGTTTTAGAGCGTTTACTAAAGTAGATGAAGAAAAAGAAGATTATGTAAGAACTTTATCACAAACTAATTTAATTAGAGACATGAAGGATGTTAATAAGATTACTTTAGTTTTTATTGGTAGTGGTTTCATGCGATATATGGTAAGAAATATGGTTGGTACTTTGATTGAGATTGGCGAAGGAAAAAGAAGAAGTGAAGAGATTATTGATATTTTAAGGAGTGAGGATAGAACGTTAGCTGGTAAGACAGCTAGTCCAGAAGGATTACATTTAAGAAATGTATTTTATTAATAATAATACCTATAATGTGTTTTAGTTTACATATTATAGGTATTATGTTTATATGGTTTAGTCTTTAGAAGTATTTTAATGATATTGTTTGGAGGTGTAATGTTTGAAGTGTAATTTGTGTCCACGAAATTGTAACGTTGATAGAGAAAATGGTGAGCTTGGCTATTGCGGGGCGTCTGATAAAATGGTAATAGCTAGATATTCTTTACATATGTGGGAAGAACCTATTATTAGTGGAAATAATGGTAGCGGGACGATCTTTTTTTCTTACTGTAATATGCGGTGCCTATTTTGTCAGAATTATGAAATAAGTGAATTACATAAGGGGCGTGTAGTTAGTATTGAGGAGTTTAGTGATATATGCTTAGATTTACAAAATAGTGGGGCGAATAATATTAATTTAGTAACCCCTACTCATTATGTACCATGGATAGTTAAGGGGCTAAAGTTAGCTAAGGAGAGGGGATTAAATATTCCGATTGTTTATAACAGTAGTGGCTATGAAAATGTTAAGACCATTAGGATGCTGGATGGTTTAATAGATATATATTTACCTGATTTAAAGTATTATGATAATAGTTATGGGATGAAATATTCTAAGTGTAATGATTATTTTAAGTATGCTAGTGCTGCTATCGATGAAATGGTTAGACAAGTAGGTAAGGTAGAGATAGGTAATGATGGTTTAATGAAAAAAGGAGTTATAGTTAGACATTTATTATTACCTAGTTCTTTAGCGGATAGTAAGCAAATAATTAAGTATTTATATACCAAATATCATAATGATATTATTATTAGTATTATGAATCAGTATACACCAGTTAGAAAACTAGATTATGAAGAGTTAAATCATAAAGTTATAGATAGTGATTATGAGGAGTTAATTGATTATGCTTATGATTTGGGAGTAAGGAATGCTTTTATTCAAGAAGGTGGAACACAAGAGGAAAGTTTTATTCCAGATTTTGATGTATTTAGAGCAATTTAGTTTATAATGTATTAATTAAAGTGATAAGGTAATAATAATAGGTAGTAAGAGGTGAAAAACTCAATGCTATATATTTTATTGATACTTAGAAAATTGTTTGGTTTTATAATTGCACTTATCATTGTTAAAAATAGTATATCTTTAAATAAGGACATTCCATGGATTGTGTTGGTTTTATTGTTTCCTTTTCTTGGCTTTTTGATATACTTTATTTTAGGAAGTAATGTTATAAGGAGTAGTTTATTAGAGAATATATCAGAAACTTTTAGAAAAAGTAAAGAATATTTTGTTCAAGATGTAAGATTGAGGAATGAAATTTTGAAAAATGATAATAAGGCTTTAATTTATCTTTCTGAATATAGTAATTATCCGATTAGTAAAAGAAATAAAGTTGTATATTATGCAACGGGAGAAGTATTTTTTGAACAAGTAAAATCAGAATTAAAAACTGCTGAGAAATTTATTTTTATAGAATTTTTTTCAATCGAGATGGGTGTTTTGTGGGAAGAAATTTTAGATATTTTAAAGGAAAAAATTAAATTAGGGGTAGAAGTTAGATTAATTTATGATAATATGGCATGTAAGAGAAAAATTCCTTTTAAGTATTATGAGGTGTTAGAAAGTTATGGGATTATGTGTGAACCTTTTTATAAGAATTGTTCTTTAATTGGGATGATAAAAAATCATCATGAACATCGCAAAGGCATTATTATTGATGGAAGAATTGCTTTTACTGGAGGTATGAATATTGAAGATAGATATGTAAATTTGGAACAACCATATGGCTATTGGAAAGATGTTGGTATTTCTATTGAAGGAGAAGGGGTATGGAATTTTACGGTTATGTTTTTGGGGATGTGGAATGCTTTTCGAAAAACTGATGAAGATTATATGAAATATTATAATAATTTAATAGGTAAATTTGATAGTGGTGGATATGTTGTTGCTTTTGGTAATAATCCTTTAGACCAGGAAATGGTTGGTAAAAATGTATATATTAATATGATTAATCAGGCAAGGAAATATCTTTATATTTTTACCCCTTATTTAATTATTGATATGGATATGGATAATGCTCTTGCTTTAGCGGCAAAAAGAGGAGTAGAGGTTAAGATTATTATTCCAGGTATTCCAGATAAAAAATTGGTTTATCAAGTTAGTTTATTAAATGCTAGAAAGTTAATTAAAAATAAAGTTAAGGTTTATACTTATAGTCCTGGGTTTATGCATGGAAAAGTATTTTTGATGGATGACAAAATAGCGATGGTTGGAACTATGAATACTGATTATCGTAGTTTATATTTGGATTTTGAATATGGTGTATTAATGGAAGGCGTGAACGCTATTGAGGATATAAAACATGATGTAGAAGATACACTAAAAAAATCAGTAGAGATAAAATTAACAAAGATAAATTTTATTCAATCTTTATGGGAAGCAATTCTTCAGTTATTAGCGCCTCTTATGTAAGAATGATATATATATTAAGGGAAAGGGATTAATAAGTATTTTGTTAATGCAAGTATTTAATATATTTAGGTTCTTGCTCTTTTTTTTACACTAAGGTATAATATGGATTATGAAGTGAGGGATATTAGATGGAAAGATTACAAAAGGTTATTGCTAATTTGGGTTATTGTTCGAGAAGAAAGGCTGAGGAATTAATTGAGGCTGGTAAGGTTACAGTAAATGGGGAAAAAGTTTTTGAATTAGGAACAAAAGTTAGTAAGAGTGATGTTATTGAGGTAGAAGGAATTACGTTAGATAGAAATTATAATTATGAATATTATTTACTTAATAAGCCTAGAGGTGTAATTACAGCGGTTAGTGATGATAAGGGGAGAAAGACGGTTGTTGATTTGATTAATACTAATACAAGGATTTATCCGGTTGGTAGATTAGATTATGATACAACGGGTGTGTTGTTGCTTACTAATGATGGTGAGTTAGCGAATGGTTTAATACATCCATCAAGTGGGGTTGATAAGACTTATATTGCTAAGGTTGAAGGTATTTTAACTGGCTATGATGTTAAGAGGTTGAGAAGTGGAATAGTAATTGATGGCTATAAGACTAAAAAGTGTCATGTAAAAGTTAAGAGTGTTGATAAAAAGAAAAATAGATGTATTGTTGAAATTGTTATTCATGAAGGTAGAAATCATCAAGTTAAAAAAATGATTGAAGCGGTTGGTAAAAAGGTTATTAAATTAAAAAGAGAAAGATTTGCTATTTTGACGGTTGATGGGGTAAAAGCAGGCGATTATAGAAGACTTACTAATAAGGAAGTAGCAGTTTTATATAGTATGATTAATAAAGGATAAGTTTACTTAAAGAATGTAATTTTTATGTTCTTTTTTTCTTTGATTTCATATAATTTAATAGAGGGGGATACTTATGGATAATAAGATGGAGGAATTTAAAAACTTTGTTAAGAGTAATCCTTTTTTAATAGGTTATATACGTCGAGGTGAAAAGAGTTGGCAGGATTTTTATGAAATGTATGATTTGTATGGTGAAGATGAAGATGCATGGGCGAAGTTTTTAGAAGAAGAATCTGCGAGAGAAGTTACTGCTGATAATAAAAGTCGAGGAGGATATTGGGAAGAACTGATAAATGCTGCTAAAAATGTTGATGTAGATAAGGTTCAAGAGGGAATTACTTCTTTACAAAAAACTTTAGGATTATTTGGAGAGTTATTTGTAAACAAGAATAATACTAGTGGCACTGGTAAGGAATATAATCCGAGACCACTTTACAGGAGGTTTGAAGACTAATGACTTATGCACTTCAAAGTAGGATAAATGCCGATATTAATTTAAAAAAATTTTTAAGAGAGAATTCTTATTGGTATAAGGTCTTAAATAGGAATGAAAATGCATTTAATGAATTTGTTTCGGATATGAAGGTAAAGTATAAGTTAACTACTGGTGATAAGATTAATAAAACAATCGATAATATTAGTATGATACAAAGTTTTCTTGAAGTTTTAAAATAGTTAGTGTATAATTTTTGAGAGGCGATTTGTTTATGAACGATATAATGAAAAAAACGTATGAGTTAATTGATGTATTGGAGGAGTCGGAATTAATTAATGAGATTAGTAGATGTAGAGATAAGATTAGTAAAAATCATGATTTAAGTGAATTGATTAGAAAGGGTAATTCAACTAATGATGAATATATGTTATTAGATATAAAAAGAAGACTATATAAGAATAAAGATTATAAGAGTTATATGGATAAATATAATGAACTAATGTATATAGTTATGGATATTAATTATCGGTATAATAAATTGTTAGGTAAAGGAAGTTGTCATAAATGAGAGTTATTAGTGGTAAATTAAAGGGAAGAGTTTTAAAGGGATATAATATTGAAGGTACTAGACCAACGATGGATAGAGTTAAAGAATCTTTATTTGCTAGTATTCAAGATTATGTAGAAGATGCAGTAGTATTAGATTTATTTGCCGGTAGTGGTAATTTAGGAATAGAAGCTATTAGTAATGGGGCGAGTATTTGTTATTTTGTTGATTATAATAAGGAGTGTATTAAAGCTATTAATGATAATATAAAGTTATTTAATATTGAAGATGATTGTAAAGTATTTCATAAAGATTATAAAAATGCTTTAAAAGCTTTTAAGGATAATAATATTAAATTTGATATTATTTTTATTGATCCTCCGTATAAGTATAATATTAAGAATGAATTGTTAACTATAATTTATAATAGTAATCTTCTTAATAAAAATGGTATTATTGTATTTGAATATCAGACTGATGAAGAATTAGAAAATACTAATAATTATGAATTGTTAAAAAATAAAAAATATGGGGACAAGTATATTTCTATTTACCGAAAGTTATCAAAATAGGAAACAAATTTAACCAAAACAATTGACTAATCAATTGTTTTTTGCTATTATTTATTTAGAATAAAGGAGGATAAGAAAGATGGAAAAAATTAATAGAAAGAGACTAAATAATAAAGGTTTTACTTTAATTGAATTATTAGCTGTAGTAGTTATCTTAGCAGTTGTAATGGGTATTGCGATGACTTCAGTATTAAGTTCAATGAATAATTCAAGAAAGGGTTCTTTACAGAACAGTGCTAAAAAAGTTTCTCAAGCATTACAAACTAAGTATTCAGAAGCTATGGTAACTAATAGTACAACTGATGTTTATGGTGATGTATTAGGTACTAATGATGGTTTTGATTTCAGTGTTTCTAGTTTTACCATTTATACAATACCTAATGGATTAAAGGATGAAATGAATTTATCTCCAAGTACTTACGTATTAGATTCTGCTGCTAATACAATTCCTGCAACTGGTACAAATACTTATACTGCTTCAACATCGTTTGTGGCATTTGATGGTGATACTATGGTTGTTTGTTTATTTGCTAAGCAAGGTGGAAGTTATTATGTAGGTGATGCTACTAAAGCAGCTGGTACTGTAACTATTGGTAGTAATACAATAACTATGGATACTGATACTACTAGTACTACTAATGCTGATATGTGGGCTTGTAGTACCGATGGTACACAAAGTTGGTAATGAAAATTATTGATTAATTAGAGATTTCTCTTGATGAGAAGTCTTTTTATTTTCTTTAAAATAAGTTATAATACTTATATGAGATTAATCTATATATTTAGATTAAGTAAATATAAGTATTTTAATTAAATAAAAGAAAGTAGGAATAAAGGATGAGTTTAATTATAGGTAGTCATGTATCATTTAAAAGTGATACGCAATTATTAGGTAGTGTAAAAGAAGCTTTAAGCTATGGTAGTAATACTTTTATGTTTTATACGGGAGCTCCTCAAAACACGAGAAGAGGTATGATAAAAGATGAAGTAACTATTGAAGCTTATAAATTGATGAAAGAAAATGATATGAAGTTAGAGAATGTTATTTGTCATGCCCCTTATATAGTTAATTTGTGTAATGATGAAAAATTTGAGTTTAGTGTTGATTTCCTTAAAAGAGAGATGGAGAGATGTGAACAACTTGGTATTACTAAAGTTGTTCTACATCCAGGTGCTAGTGTAGGTTTAGAAAGAAATCATGCGATTAGTAATATTATTAAGGGTTTAAATATGATACTTGGTAATAATTATAATGTTACTATTTGTTTAGAGACGATGGCTGGTAAAGGGACTGAAGTAGGTAAGACATTTGAAGAATTAGCTTATATTATAGAGCATATTAATGATAAGAGTAGAATAGGCGTATGTTTAGATACTTGTCATATTAATGATGCGGGATATGACATTGAAAACTTTGATAAGGTATTAGATGAATTTGATAAAGTTATCGGTTTAGATTATTTAAAATGTGTTCATGTTAATGATAGTAAGAATGAAAAAGGGGCTCATAAAGATAGACACGAAAATATTGGATATGGGTGTATTGGATTTGATAAATTGCTTAAGGTTATTTATCATGAAAAGTTAGAGAGTATTCCTAAGATATTGGAAACACCTTATATAGATAAAGAGTATCCTCCATATAAACAAGAAATAGAGATGATTAAATTTAAGAAATTTAATGATAATTTGTTTAATGATGTTATCGATTATTATCGATAGGATAAGTTAAATATTCGGCTATTTTTGGTTGAATATTTTTTTTAAATATGATATTATCTTATTATAGGAAAGTACGAGGTGATTAGTATGAGTTTTAAGAAATTACTTGGAATTATCTCTATTGTGATAGTTGTTATGTTTTCTTTAATGCTTACTACTAGTTATGCTTGGTACTCTTTTGAAGAGGGAAGTACTACTTTTGATGTGGTTACTAATAACGATGATATTATTGTTAGTTATCAAAAGGGGGAATATATTAGTACTAATATAGCTGTACCTATTGTTAGTGATGATGTTGATAGGTATGCTGAAAAAAATAATTTTAGTATTAAAGTAAGAGATAATAAAGATAATAATGAAATTTTAGTTTCTATTTCATTAGTTGATGTTAGTATTGATAATTTATTACAGGATTCTAATTTTAAAGTTGATTTATATCATCAAAATAGTAAAGTTGCTAGTGTATCTGGTGATACGATTGGTGCCACTGGGGCAACTGATATTAAGTTAGCGGATGTAACTTTAACTGATGATATAAATAATAATTTTGAATTAAGAGTGTATATATTGGATGATGGTACTGATCAATCGGCTATGATGAATAAAGCTTTTCAAGGAAGAATAAAGATTGATGTTGTATCAAGATTAAAATCTAGTATAAATGATTATAGTAATCCAGATATTTATATTACTTCTATTATGGTTGATGGTGAGGAAAGTAAGAGTTTGCCCGTTAGTGGCTACTATGATATGACTGCTAGTTGTAGTAAGGGAAGTGTTTTGAGTTGGGAACCATTAAGTAAGACTATTACCTATGATAGTGGTAGTTATATTAATGATAGTTGTAGTTTGAATTTTACTAAGAGTAATAAATATCCATTACTTAGTGAAATGCCTGTTGGTAGTTATGTTAAATATGTAGGAAATAATGGTTGTGATGGCAAAAATTGTGAAGGGTATAACGCTAATTATAAGAATAGTAACAAACAAGGCTATTGTAATAGTGAAAATTATCAATTTACTACAAATGGATGGAGAATTGGGTATGTTTTGGATGGTAGTGCTTATTTAGTTAGTGCTGGTGCTCCTGAATGTGCGGTTACTTATATGGATAGTAGGGATAATTATAAAAGTGCTCGTGCAGTTGATGGTGATTATTATTATGGTTCTGGTTATAAGTTTGATGCTAAAACAGGAACTTTTACATTAACGGGAGTTACAGATAGTCTTTTAACTTGGAGTAGTAATTATAGAAATATTGCTACTAGGACACCATATACTTGTAAGGCTACTACTAAAGATGCTACTTGTACAACTTTATATGAGATTGATTCTAATGATTATAGTGCGACAAAGGGATATTATTATATTCATTATAATCATGATATATCAGATAAATCTAGTAATCATTTAGATAAATTAGATAATGTAGCTTTAAAGTATTGTAATCAAAAGTATGTCAAAGATGGTATTTGTGATAAGACTACTGTTTGGGCGATGGATACAATAGATTTTGAAAGAATAACTAAAAATACTTTAAGTACTAGTTCATGTTATAACAAGTATAGTGATAAAAAATGTGGATATGCTAATGATTTAATTGATAATGGAGGATATTATTGGTTTGCAACATCTAATGATAATGATGTTTTCTATTGGTATCCTTATAATAGATTTATATCTAGTAATGTTTCTAGTAGTTCAATGGGAGTTAGACCAGTTATAAATCTTGATAATTCAGTTGTAGTAGTAGGTGGAGCTGGAACTTCAACTGACCCTTATGTGATAGATATTAAATAAGTAATGAATTAGTTTGTTTTAGTTAAAGTGAGGGACTAAATGATGAAAAAAGGATTGTTAGTGGGTATAATAATAACGATTGTAAGTTTATTAAGTATTGTTATATTTAATGATAAGAATACCTTTATAACCAAAAGTGTTGATTATAATGGAAATAATTTAAGAATTAGTATTGATGGTGTAGTTTCTAATACGTTACCTACTAATGGTACTTATTATTTAGCTGATTATGATTGTAGTAGCGCTAATACGACTGTTAGTTGGGATAATGTTGATTATACATTGAATGTTAGTAATGGAAAGAAAAAAGGTGGAGTATCTTGTAATCTTGATTTTCAATCTTATCCGTTATTATCGTCAATGCCAGTAGGTAGCTATGTAACTTATATTGGTAATAATGGTTGTAGTAATGATGCTTGTAAGGGCCAAAATGCTAATTATGTAAGTGATGCTGAGATGGGATATTGTGGCAATTCTAATTATAAATATACTAATAATGGGTGGAGAATTGCTTATATTGAGGATGGTAGTGCTTATTTGGTAAGTGCGGGTTCAACGGAATGTATGTGTACTGGTAGTAATGGAACTTCATCTAATGGTAGTTGTAGTGATTATATAACTTCTGCTAGTAATATTTCTGTTCATTTAAATAATATGGATGAAGTAGCTTTAAAGTATTGTAATAAAGAGTTGGCTAGAGGTGGATTGTGTAATGCTAGTAATTCTTGGGCAATGGATGCTACTGATTTTGAAAAAATAACTGGTAGTATTTTAAGCGCTAGTTCTTGTTATGGAACATATAGTAATAAGACTTGTGGTTATACAAATGATTTAATTGATAATGGTGGTTATTATTGGTTAGCAGCGGCTGATATCACATCAGGACATGGGGCATTTTCTTGGGTTGCTGATGCAAGGCGGGTAATAGGTAATATTTCTAATTCTTCATATGGAGTGCGTCCAGTGATTGCACTTGAATCAATGGTTGTAGTAACAGGCGGAACTGGTACATATGAAGATCCTTATACAATAGAAAATAATACATTTTGGATTAATGATGGAGCTTTAGAAGTAATTGATGCTGATAAAAAGGAAGTAACTTTAACTTTAAGGTCTCCAAATGCTAGTAAGATGTGTATTAGTACGGATACTAGTGTATGCACTAAATATATAGATTTTGAGGAAAGTTATACATTAGATTGGACTGATGAAGAACCTGGAGAAAAGCTTGTTTATGTTTATTATAAGAATGATAATGGTAGTATAATTGCAACAATTAATCGTAGTATTACGTTATTGGAGCCTTAGGATATGAAGCAATTTGTTGTAGCAGTATTATTATTAGTTATGGTTGGATGTAGTGATAATTCTAATCAACAACTAGAAATTAAATTTAGTAAATGTATTGATGGGGATACGGCTAGATTTATTATTAATGGCAAAGAAGAAAAGGTTAGGTTTTTGGGAATTGATACGCCTGAGTCAACTAATATACAGGAAGAATATGGTGAAGAGGCTAGTAATTATACTTGTGAAGTGTTAAAGAAGGCTAATAATATTTATATAGAGTATGATATTAATAGTAATAAACGAGATAAGTATGATAGGGTACTTGGATGGATATTTGTAGATAATAATAATTTGAGTGAATTATTATTATCTAGGGGATATGCTGAAGTTAATTATATATATGGAGATTATAAATATATAGATGAGTTATGTGTAGCACAAAAAAATGCTTATAAAGATAATTTAGGAATATGGGGTACTAATACTAGTAAGTATAAAAATAATTATTGTACTAAGAATGGATATTAGGCTATAAACTATTTAAGTATTTTAATAATAAATTTTAGTTGTTAATTTTCTAGAAATAATATATAATAGGTACTAACTTTTGAGGTGGTATAGTGTTTGGAAAAGAAATAAAAGAAAGTCTTAATGGTAATGATATAGAAGAAGTTACAGCTAGAATAATAAAATTTATGTTAGAAGAAAATGTTTCTATGGATATTATTAAAGATATTACAGAGAAATCAGTAGAAGAAATTAAAGAGATTGGTGAACTATCTGATTAGTTCTTTTTTCTTATATAGTAAAGGAGGTACTTTTAATGAATGGTCAAGGTAATGGGGGAATTTATAGTAAATTTCAGGAAAGACTTAGAAAAATTAGATTAGCTAGATCAAAGAAAAGAAACCAAGTTAATAATGAAGAGTTTATTCAAAGTAAAGTGCAAGAGATTAGACAATCAATAAGAAAAGATACTACTCCAATATATAAGAGAAAAGTTTCTATAGATAATAAAGAAATTATTAAAGTAGATAATAATGATATATCAGAAGTTATTGTTAATATTAGGGCTACTGCAAAGGATAGAAGATATAATGGAAGTGTTGGCATTACTAATGATAAAGCAGTAGCCTCTAAAGGAAAGGTTAAACTTGTAAGGAGAAACGAATCTATTGGGGGAAAAGTTGTAAGTAATGCTGATGTTTTAAACTTAGATAGAGATAAAGCTATTAATGTTGATAGAAGTAATAATTGGGAAGTAAAAAGAAATAAAAAAGTAAGTTATAATTCAAGTTTTAGTAGAAATAAAGTTAGAGCTAAAGCGATAGCTGATTTTGAGAAACAACAGTTATTACAAGAATTAGGAACAGAAATAATTGATAAAATAAAAGAAAGTTTTGAAGATAAATTAGATGAATTAGAAGTATTAGAGAGTGAATTGTTTTTGTTATCTCAAAAACAAGATAGTGAATTAGAATTAAAGAAAGTTAAAGAAATAAGGTCCCGAATTAATGAATTAATAATTAAGATTAATGAAATTATTGATCAATATAATTTATATAATCGTAATTATTATATTGATAATGTAATAGGGATAGATGATAAATTAATCGTAGATGATATTATTAATTATAGATCACTGTTAGATAGTTTAGATGGTGAAAAAAAGTTTGTTAAAGAGTATAAAGCTTTAGAGGAATTTAAGAGTTTATATAATAATTTATTAATTGTTAAAGAGGATACTGAAAAATTACAGAGGAATAATGAAGAGAAAATTAATGAATATGATATTAGAGATAAAAAATATGATAAGGTTAAATTAGAATTAATTGATGTCGTAGATATTGATAAGAAATGTTCAATAGAAATAGAAAGACAAAATAAATATTTTGATGAATTAATGGATAAGATTGATGTTATTAATAGAGAAGAATATGTGACTAGGCATATGCGTGGAATTGGGGAATTGTTAAGTCAAAGTCTTAGATATATGGGATTAATGGTATTGTCACCATTAGCAGGTTTAATACCGGGCATTGCAATGCAGACTATAGCGACTAGAAGAATGATTGGTAATGTATATCGAAATCTTCATATGGAAGAAATTCGACATGTTAATTATGAGGCTGTTAATTATTCTTATGAATTAAATAATCATTTAAATGATGTTGAATATACAGAAAATTTGCTTGAAGATACGATAAGGGATATTGAAAGATTAAAGAATGATTTCTTAATGTTTTATAACAGCAAAATACCTGGATATGAAGATACATTAAAAAAGATAGAAAAAATTGAGAATAAACTTCTTCATAATCAAAATAAGGTTATGATAGTTAAAAATAATTTGAAGAAAAGTAAAAAAATAAATGAGGATAAGTTAAAGAAAGTTAAGAGGTTAAATGATCAACAACAATAACTTAAAATTTTAGGAATAGTATATCTATTCTCTTTTTTTTGTGTTATTATTATTTTATAATATGAATAGGAGATGATATATAATGGTTGAATTAGTAGATAGAAATAGTAATCATAAGATGATGGCAATGATAATAGGGGGATTGCAATATCAAGATAGTAGTTATTTAATATATAGTATTAGAAGAGATCAAGAGATGGCTAATATATTTGTGTCAAAAATGCTTAAAGGGAGTTTAGGCTATGTTATAGAGAATGATTTTGATAATGGGGAAAGGGAAGTATTAGATGGTATTATAAAGAGATTATTGAATAAAGATAGTAAAGAAGAATTAGAGGATGATGGTTTTCGTTTTATAAAGAATGTTGATTTAGATAGTAATTTATTTTTTGATATAGATAAGTGTTATGTTTCAACCGTTAATAGAAGTTTAATTAAGGATTGTTTAATATATTACGGTTTAGTTAGTGAAAGAATGTTTAATCAACCAATTGTAGAAGTAAAAGATGATAAGAGGTTATTTAATGAGGGGTTCGCAAGTAGTATTGTTTTAATTATTTTTGGCGCAGTTGTTTTAATTTTTTCGTGTGTTGTAATTTTGGGAGTAATTTTTGGATAAATATTAATAGAAAGGTTGATGTTTATGATAGAGGTATCTCATGTATATAAGGAATTTACTAAGAAAATAGATAAGAAGAAAAAGATTAAGTTTTATGCGGATAATGATATAACTTTCAAAGTAGATGATGGGATGATATTTGGAATAATTGGCCCGAATGGGGCGGGGAAAACGACTATGCTTAGGATGTTGTCTGGTATTATGGAACCAAGCAAGGGAAGCATTTTAATTGATAAAAAAAGTTATAAAGATAAGGGGATTGAAATAAAGAAAAATTTAGCTTTTTTATCAGGAAATACTAAATTATATAAGGATATTTCACCAGTAGAATTACTTCGTATGTGTGGGGAATATTATGATGTTGAAAAAGATGTTCTTGATAAAAGGATTGAAGTTATTGTTGATAGGTTTGATATGAAGAGTTTTGCTCATCAAAAAATAGAAAATCTTTCGACAGGGCAATACCAAAGGGTTAGTATTGCTAGATGTTTAGTGCATGATCCAAAGTATTATATATTAGATGAAGCGACGAGTGGATTAGATGTTATTTCGGGGAAGGTTATTATTGATTTTATTAAAGAAGAGAAAGCTAAGGGGAAATGTATTATATATTCAACTCATTATATGGAAGAAGCTACGTCTATTTGTGATAAGATTTTAATGATGAATAAGGGAAAAGTATTAATTGAGGGAACTGTTAAGGAAATAAAGAAAAAAAGTGGTAAAGATAATTTAAGAGATGCATTTTTCGAGTTAACGAGGAGGGATAATGATGGCTAGTATATGGATTACAGTTAAGAAGGAAATTCGCTCCATTTTAAGAGATAAAAAGACATTAATTACTTTACTAGCTTTTCCACTTTTGATTCCAGTAATGATTTTTTTGTATGCTTATATATATGAAGGGGTAGAAGATGCTAGTAAATATTTAATAGGGGTTGATTATCAACCCAATACGACAGAAATTACTTTAATGGAAGAGGCTAATTTAGAGGCTAAAGTGTATGATGATAAAGAGGTTTTGGAAAAGGCTTACAGCAAGGGTGAGATAGCAGGATATATTACTTATTTAGAAGATGAAGATAAATATTATTTGTATGTTAATGAAGATTCAGAAGAGGGAATGTATGTTAGTAGTTATGTTACTACTTATTTGGAAGGATATAATGAATATTTGGCTAAACTTTATTTAATAGGAGAAGATATAGATGTAGATAAGGCTTATGCTAATGTAGAATATGAAATAGTTGATTTAGATGGGGAGAATTTTATATTACTGATGATGTTTACAGTTTCATTTACATATATTGTTATGTCAATTGTGTTGGCTACTACTAATATGGCAACATCTGCAACAGCAGTGGAGAAAGAGAATGGTACAATGGAGACAATTCTTACGTTTCCAATTAAGGTTAGAGATTTGATTGTTGGTAAATATTTGGCAACTGTTATTATGGGGATTTTATCTTCTTTAATTGGGTTAGTTTTAACATTAGGAAGTTTAGAGATAGCTACTAATTCTTTTGAAGTATTTGAAGATATTAATTTTACTTTTGATATGGTTAGTATATTAGTGGCAATACTAGTAGTGGTATTAGCATCTTGTTTTATCGCGGGGCTTAGTATTGCAGTGACTAGTATGGCGAAGACCTATAAAGAGGCTCAATCAATGAGCTCAACATTAAATATGTTAACGATTATTCCAATGTTTATTTCTTTGATGGGAATGGAAATAGAGAAATGGTATTATTTAGTTCCAATACTTAATTATACGCAGGTATTGATGGATATTTTTTCTGGTAATTTAGATTTAATATCTATATTAATGGTAATATTATCTTCAGTAATATGTGTAGTATTAGTAATTACTTATATATTAAAACAGTATCGTACAGAGAGAGTTTTATTTCATGAAGGATAGTACTTATCAGTACTTTTGGTAAATGAAAGGAGAAGAAACATGATAAAGAGAAAAATGTTTTTGATAGGGATAGTTTTTATTTTAGGTTTCTTTTTCTTTTTTATTGAAAGGGAAGAAGATAATTTAAAAGATAATTATTATTTATCAGTAAATAAAGATATATTAGAAGACAATAAGTTAGAAGATGATGAATATAATTGGAGTTATTTTAGTGATGCTCAGGATAAGGTTGATGAAGATATTGATGATGTTCTAGATAATATTTTGAATAATAATATAGATAAATTAACAATCGATGAGAGAAGAGCTATAGAAGCAGTTTATAATAAAGCTATTAATATAGATTGGAGAAATAAAGAGGGGATTAAAGTATTAGAACCTTATTTAGATAAAGTATGGAAGGTGTCAACAGTTGAAGAATTAGTTAATATAATTGTGATAATTGAAGAAGAACTAGGAGTAGATTTATTAACAAATGTTAAAATAGTTCAAGATTATCAGGATAATAGTAAGAATATCGTTTATTTTTATCCAGTAACATTAGCGTTTGGTGCGAGTGGCGATTATATTATTGATGAAGATTATATGAGTTATAAAGCTTATTTAAGAAGGGCTTGTGTTCAGTTATGGAAGGCTTATGGCTATGAAGGTAAAGATGCTAGAGCGGTAGTAGAGAGAGTTTTTGCTTTTTATGAAGAGGTGAGAAGTCATTCGAAGTTAGCTAGTGATCTTGATGAGATAGCTGATTATTATCAAGTAGTGGCATTAGATGATATACAAGGGATATTATCTAATGCAGGTAGAGAATACTTATCTAGAAAGGGGATTAATAATAGGGATAGTTATAGTTTAGTAGATAGTGGTCAATATAAGTATTTAAATGATAGTTTAAAAATAGAAAATTTAAATGTTTGGAAAGAAGTTATTGTTACTGAAGTATTGGCTAGCTACGCTAGCTATGCATCTAGTGAGTATATAGAAGTAGTAAATAATTTAAATGAAGGATTGTTAGGTAAAGTAGAGGATAATACTTTAGAGGAAGATGCCCAAGATATAGTAATTAATTTATTTAGTAGTGAGATAGATAAGGTTTATGAGGATATTTATTTAAAGGATGAACAAATAGAAGAAATAGAAAAAATGTTTTTAGAGATTAAAGATGTTTTTAGAGAAAGACTAAGAAATAATAATTGGCTTAGTGATAAGGCCAAAGAGAAGGCAGTATTAAAGTTAGATAAAATGAAAGTAGTAGTAGGTATTGGTGATGAAGGCGGCTACGAAGTAGCTAAGGATTTGAGGTTAGATAATAGTAGTTTGATTGAAGATGTAATCGAGGTGCAAAAACAAGTTAAAAGGACTGATTTGGCTAGATTAGATAGTGGAGATAAGATAGGATTAGTGCAACAAACACAAGTTAATGCTTATTACCAACCTTTAGATAATTCAATAATAATACCAGTAGCATTTTTTGAACTTATTGATGATAAGGCTAATTATTATGAAAAATTAGGAATATTAGGAATGATTTTGGCGCACGAAGTGACGCATGCGTTTGATGGAAATGGCTCTAAATTTGATGAGAATGGCAATATGATTGATTGGTGGAGTGAAGATGATAAAGTTGAGTTTGAAAAGTTAAAAGAAGATGTTATTGATTATTATAGTAAGTTAGAAGTAATAGATGGGAAATACATTGATGGTGAAAAGACTGTTAATGAGAATATTGCTGATTTAGGGGCACTAGAATGTATTGTAGATATCGCTGATAATAAGGGAGCTAATAACGAAGAATTTAGGAGCATGTTTTCTTCATTTGCTAGTATATGGGCTAGTCAGGAGAGTGAAGAATATAAGAAATTATTGTTGCTTCAAGATGTTCATGCTCCTAACGAGTTTAGAGTAAATGCGGTATTGTCTAGTATTGAAGAATTTTATTCAGTATATAATATTTATCTATGGCATGATATGTGGATAAGTAAAGAAAATAGGATTGAGGTATGGTAGATATTTTGGACACTTTATTAAGTGTTTCTTTTTTTTAGGTTTTTATTCAGAATTGGTTTTTCATTATTATTTTAATCTTGATTTATATACGAACGAATTATAAGCATTTTGTTCGTATTTTAGAAAAAATAAAAGAAATTTTAAAAATAAAAAGGATTTTGAAAAGTTATCTCTAATAATATAGGTAGAGGAGGTAACGATGAAAAAAATAAAATCAAGGAATATGCGATTGAAAAATCAGAGGGGATTAAGGTTAGTAATATTTTTAATTTTGATATTGTTGGGAATTAGGTTTGGGACCTATGTAGATGCTGGAATGAATGATTCTACTTTGGTAAAAAATAGGGTTGATGATGTGTATGCAATAGCTACTGTTAATGGAGTACAAAGAATTTTTTATTTAAACATGTATACAATGAATGGAAGGGTAGCTTATTGTATAGATTTAGGTACTGATATAATCACAGATATTTATAATTCGACAGATAATTTTTTAAGTACTTCTTTGTCTGCCAGTTATATAGATTATATAAAATTAATGGGATATTTTGGTTATTTGTATGATGGTCATGATGATTATCAATATTATATGGCCGCGCAAGAGTTAATTTGGGAAATGCTTGATAGTAGTGCTGAAATCGAATGGACAAATGTATTAGACGTAAATGGAGAGCGAATTAATATTGAAACTTATAAGAATGAGATTGAAACTTTAGCCGGTAGATATTTGGTGCGACCTAGGTTTAAAACTATTAAAAGCAGTTATGTTGTTGGTGATGAGATAGTATTAGTAGATGATCGAGATGTTCTTTCTGGATATGAGATACAATCTGTTGATTATTCTGATGTTTCGATAAATGGAAATAATCTAGTAATTAAGGTAGGGAATAAAAAAGGGACAGAAAAGATTAGATTAGTAAGAAAAAAATATTATGATTACAATAGTTTGCTTTATTATTATGATGGTTCTCAACGATTAATTTCTAGTGGTAATTTTAGGGAGGTATATGAAATAGTTTCTTTTACTATCAAAGGCATTTCTTTGAAGGCTCAAGTGATTGATAAGTTAACAAATGAAATAGTCCCATTAGGACAAGCTTCTTTTGAAGGAGCAATTTATGAAGTATATGATGAAAATAAGAAATTATTGGGAACCTATGAGACAGATGTAAATGGTAAATTTAAAGTTGATGATTTAGTGGCGGGAACTTATTATATTAAGCAAATTAAGGCTAGTACTGGATATTTATTAAATGAAGAAATGGTTCGTTTCGAGTTATCTAATGATAATGATGAGGTTAAGTTATCACAAGAAGTAATTGGCAATGATATTGAGATAAGAAAAGTTTATGGTGCTAATAGTAGTTATGTTGCAGAAGAAGGAATAAAGTTCGAGATATATGATAAGGTAGGTAATATATATAATGCTGTAATAACAAATAAAGAAGGAATTGCTTCAATATGGCTTCCATATGGGGAATATAGGATTAGTCAAAGTAATACAACATTAGGTTATTCTAAAGTAGATGATTTTTGGATAATGGTTAAAGAAGTAAGAGATGTGGTAAAGTATAATTTATTTAATGAGTTTTTGTTTACTAAGGTTAGGGTAATTACAAGAAATATGGCTGATGGACATTTATTAAATGGAGAAGAAATTTTATATAAAGTAAGAAAAAAAGGGGACGCTAATTATTTAGAGTTTGAAGGAAGTGATATTTTTGCGGCTAATGATGAGGGAATTTTATTAATTCCAATTTTATTTTCTTATGGTGATTATGTACTAGAGCAGATAAGTGTACCTAAAGGTTTTTTATTAAATGAAGAGGGACAAGAATTTAAGATTGATAGTAAGTCTAATTTTTCTTTGATTGATGGAGAATTGGTTATGGATATATATGTGGATAATGAAATTATTATTGGTAAAATTAATGTTTATGCTAATGAAGAAAAATTTTATACAGATGTTGGTAGTTATGGCTATAAAAAAGTATCTAAAGCAGATGAAAAATTTTCTTTAGTGGCGGCTGAAGATATTTTAGTAAATGGCGATGTAAAGTACAATAAGGGAGAAATTGTTTTTAATGGTAAAACTGATGAAAATGGTAATTTAGTTATTGATAATGTTTTTTTAGGAGGCTATTGTTTAGTTAATGAAAGTACTTATGAAGAAAAATGTTTAGTGCTAGAGAGTGAGGATAATAAAAGTAAAATAGTTTCAAGAGATGTAGAGTTTACAAAGGAGCTTGAAAAGAGTGATATAATTATTCATAATATATCTAATAAAGGAGAAAATATAAAGGATTCAGTATTTGAATTAATAAATAATGAAGGAATTACTATTTATAGTGGTATTACTAATGATGAGGGAATTATTAAGGTAGAGAATATTTTAAATGAAAATTATTGTGTTATTCAAAGAAGTATTTCTTCTAAATATAAAGAAAATAAAGATAAGATTTGTTTTTCATTAATTAATGATAAAAAGATAGAATTTATTAATGAAGTAATGTCTAAGAAAGTAATTAGTATTCCAAATACTTTATCAAAATTTATGGGATTTTATGAAATAGTATTAATTTTAGTTATGATTGGGACTGGTATTCTTGTATATAAAAAGATTTTTGCTAGTAAGTTATCTCGCTAGTGTAAGCATTTTGGGATTTTTCTTTTTAAGAGGTAATCTAGGAAAAGATGATATTATTAAGTCTTTAGATATTAATAATGATAATATTTGGTTTGAAATATATATTCCTAGAATAAATTTACGAAAGTTTGTTTATACTATGGATAGCGATTTGAATAACGTTGATTATAATGTGGAAATTTTAGATAGTTCTAATTTAGAAAGAAAGGTAATTTTTTTGGCTTCTCATTCTGGGGGAGGAAAGGCTAGTTATTTTGATAATTTAGTTTATTTAGAAAAGGGAGATATAATTAGGTTAAAAGGTATTGATTTTAGATATGTTTTTGTTGTAGAGGAGGAATTTTATATTCAAAAGAATGGTTATTTTGATAATTTTTTTGAAAATGAAGAAAATGTTTTATATATGATTACTTGTAGCTTGAAATATATTGATAAACAGTTGATAGTGAAGGCTAGATTAATTTCAAAGTGTTAAATGGTGTTAAATTTATGGACAGCTAAATTATTTCATGTTATGATTAAAAAGTAGGATGGTGGTGAAATATGAGTAAAATAATAGAACAGATAAAATTTAGAGCCAAACAAAATAAAAAGACAATTGTTTTGCCTGAAACTATGGATAGAAGAGTATTAGAAGCTGCTGCTATAGTATTAAAAGAAGATATTGCTGATATTATTCTGATTGGTAAAGAGGAGGAAATAGAAGCTAATTCTAAAGGATTAGAATTAGCGGGAGTTACGATTATTAATCCTTTTACATCTAATTTAACTAACGAGTTAGTAGAAAAATTATATGAACTTCGTCGTGAAAAAGGAATGACTTTAGAACAAGCTAGGGAGTTATTATTAAATGATTATATGTATTATGCTTGTATGTTAGTTAAGACTGGAAAAGCTGATGGAACTGTTTCTGGAGCCTGTCATTCAAGTTCAAACACTTTAAGACCAGCATTACAAATTTTAAAGACGAAACCAAACGTTAAGTTAGTTTCGGCATTCTTTTTAATGGTGGTTCCTGATTGCGATTTGGGAGCAGAAGGTACTTTCTTGTTTGCTGATTCAGGATTAGAACAAAATCCGGATAGTGAAAGATTAGCAGCCATCGCTGGTTCAAGCGCGGAATCATTTGAGTTATTGACTGAGCATGAACCGATTGTGGCAATGTTATCGCATTCGACAATGGGAAGTGCTAAACATGCTGATGTTGATAAAGTTGTTAAAGCGGTAGAACTCGCTAAGAAGGAATTCCCTCAATATAAAATTGATGGAGAATTGCAATTAGATGCAGCGATTGTACCTAGTGTTGCTAGTTCAAAAGCACCTAATAGTGAGGTGGCTGGTAAAGCTAATGTATTAGTATTTCCAGATTTAGATGCTGGTAATATTGGTTATAAGTTGGTGCAAAGGTTAGCTAAGGCCGAGGCTTATGGTCCTATTTGTCAAGGAATCGCTAAGCCAGTTAATGATTTATCAAGGGGCTGTAGTCCACTTGATATAGTAGGAGTAGTTGCTATTACAGCTGTGCAAGCACAAGCTAGTGTAGAATAAAAGAAAGGGTGATAAAATGAGTAAAATTAGAGTTGTTCAATATGGTTGTGGAAAGATGAGTGTTTATACAATGAGATATGCTATTGAACAAGGAATGGAAATTGTAGGAGCTATTGATATTAATCCAAATGTAATTGGAAAAGATATTGGTGAAATTATGGATCAGGATAATTATGGTGTTGTAGTTGAATCAGTAGAAAAAGCTGAGGAATTATTAAAAGAGGTTAATCCTGATGTTTGTATAGTTACAACAATGAGTTTGATGAATGATGTTAAAGATGCTTTATTATTATGTGCTAAATTAGGAATAAATGCAATTACAACATGTGAAGAGGCTTTTTATCCATTTAATTCAAATCCAAATTTAACTGAAGAAATAGATAGATTGGCTAAAGAACATAATTGTACTATTACTGGTAGTGGCTATCAAGATGCTTTTTGGGGTAATTTGATTACTACTATTGCTGGGGCTACACATAATATTACCAAGATTAAAGGTAGTAGTTCTTATAATGTAGAAGATTACGGAATTGCTTTAGCTAAGGCTCATGGTGCTGGTTTAACTCTAGAAGATTTTGAGAAGGAAGTTGCTAGTGCTGATAATATTTCTGATGATGAAAGACAAAAATTAATTGAAAATGGTGAATTTATGCCAAGTTATATGTGGAATGTTAATGGATGGCTTTGTGATAAACTAGGACTTCATGCTATTAGTCAAACACAAAAATGTGTGCCACAAACACATTCAGAGGATATTGAATCTAGTACTTTAGAGATGACTGTTAAAGCGGGAATGGCAACAGGTATGAGTGCAGTTGTTACAACAGAGACTGAAGAAGGAATAACAATAGAAACAGAATGCATAGGTAAAGTTTATGCAAGTGATGAATTTGATTCTAATCGTTGGACAGTTTATGGAGAACCTAATACTGAGCTAGTTATTGATAAACCTCAAACTGTTGAATTAACTTGTGCTACTGTTGTTAATCGTATTCCGGATTTATTAAAGGCAGAAGCTGGTTTTGTACCTACTTCTAGAATGGGAGAAATGAAATACAAATTTTAATATATAGATAATTATTGATATTAGTTATTTAATATTATCTTAGAAAAATTAATGTTAAGCATTTTATTCATAAAAGGAAACACTGAGGAAACTTGGTGTTTTTTTCTTTCAAAAAACTATTGAATAAGAACTAAAAAAACGGTATACTTATAGTTAGGTAGGTGAGTAGTTTGAAGGAAAATATTGAAACTAAGAAAAACAAAGAAGAGGTAACAAAGAAAAAAGCAATTAAAGGTGGAGAAACTTCTATAAAAAAGAAGGAAACTACAGGTACTAAGAAAAGAAGTGATAGTAGTTCTCAAAAAAATGTTAAGAAGAGAGAAATTACTAATGTAAAAAATGTGGATAAAAAAATGGAAGATAAAAGTAGTGATAGTAAAAAAATAGGTTTAAAAAAGTTAGATTCTAAGAAAATATTTACAAAGGTTAATATTACTTATTTTATTTTATTTCTATTGGATATTATTTTAGTTATTTATTCAGCTAGGCAAAATATTGTTAATTATGTAGTAGTTTTAGATGAGGAAATCTTTGTTAGTAAGACAAGGTATTTATTATGGGGAAGGAACTATATTAATTTATTGATTATTGTTTTCTTCTATATTTATATTTGTTTAATGAATAAGTTCTTTTTACGTCGAAAGAATACTAAGAAATTTTTAATTTGGTTATTTATTATTTTGGTATTTTTGAATGTTATATTATTTTTCTTGTTTACAAAAAAGGTTTATTAGAGGATTATGAGAAATATATATGATTTTACTTTAAAAGAATTAGAGGATTATTTTGTATCAATTGGAGATAAGAAGTTTAGAGCTACTCAAATTTATGATTTTTTATATAAAAAGAGAATTAGTGATATAGAACAAATGTCAAATATTAGTAAGAGTATAAAGGAACATTTGATAACTAATTTTTCTTTTGATAAAATTAAATTGATTGTTAAACAAGAAGATAAAGATGTTAAAAAATATTTGTTTGAACTTTTAGATGGTCAAAGAATTGAATCTGTTTTAATGTATCATGATTATGGTATTAGTATTTGTGTTTCTAGTCAAGTTGGTTGTAATATGGGGTGTAAGTTCTGTGAAAGTGGAAGACTTAAAAAAGTTAGAAATTTAGAAGCTTATGAGATTGTTCAACAAATATTACTGATAGAAGAAGATATAAAAGAGAGAATTTCTCATGTTGTTGTAATGGGAATTGGCGAACCATTTGATAATTATGATAATTTAATGAGATTTGTTAGAATTATTAATGAAGGAAAAGGTATTGCGATTGGTTCTAGACATATAACAGTTTCTACATGTGGTTTAATTCCGGGAATAGAGAGGTTTATGAATGAAGAAGGGCAAGTTAATTTAGCGATTAGCTTGCATGCACCTAATGATGAAATTAGAAGACAGATTATGCCGATAGCTAAAGTATATGATATGGATAGTTTGTTTGAAGTATTAAAAAGTTATATAGATAAGACTAATAGAAGAATTACGATTGAATATATTATGTTAGATGGTATTAATGATAGTGTCGAGATGGCTCAAGAATTGGCGGTTAGATTAAAAGGATTAAATTGTTATGTAAATTTGATTCCATATAATGAAACAGAAAATATTGGATATAAAAGAACAAAAAGTAGCCAAATTATGAAATTTTATGATATACTAAAGAAGAAAAATATAAATGTGACAATTCGAAGAGAATTTGGTAGTAAAGTAGATGCTGCTTGTGGACAACTTAGAGCGAATCAGAGTAGTAATTAGCATATGCTTTATGAAAGATACTATATTAAAGATAGTTTAAGTATTTTAAGTGTATGATGTAGAGCTTCTAATTCAAGTAGTGTTGATGAGAAGTGGAAAGGAATGAATTTAATATGCAAACATTTTATAAGACGGATGTAGGAAAAATTCGTGATCATAATGAAGATAATGTTATTATTTTGGAGAATGAAAATCATGAGTATTTGTTAGCGGTTGCTGATGGTATGGGTGGCCATAAAGCAGGTGAGGTTGCTAGTGCGATTGTAATTAATCATTTAACAGAGGAATTTTATGGACTTGATAGCATTGGTAATAAGGAAGCAGCGATTGATTTTCTTCGTAATATTGTAACTGAAATGAATGCGAAAATTTTTGATTATACAAAGGAAAATCCTGATAGTAAGGGAATGGGAACAACTTTTGTATGTGCAATTAAGACTGATGATTATTTGTTATATGGGAACATAGGAGATAGTTCAGGCTATGTTATCAAGAAGAATAAGATACATAAGGTAACAAAAGATCATACCTTGGTTAATTTATTGGTTTCAACTGGTGAGTTAACAATAGAAGAGGCTAAATATCATCCGCGAAAGAATGTTTTAATGCGGGCATTAGGCGCTAATAATCCAATTGATATTGATATATTTGATGTTGAACCAAAAATTGATGGAATATTACTTTGTAGTGATGGACTTACTAATATGCTAACAGAGGAACAAATTGAAAAGGTGTTAGTAGAGGAAGAAATAGCTGAAGATGCAGTTAAGAAGTTAATAAATAAGGCAAATGCAAGAGGAGGTAATGACAATATAAGTGTAGCTTATTTAAAGAAAGAAAGCGGTGATGTATAATGTTATCGAAAGGTCAAAAAATTAATGAACGCTATGAAATATTGAAATCGATTGGTGAAGGTGGCATGGCTAATGTTTATTTAGCTCATGATGCTATTTTGGATCGAGATGTAGCTATTAAAGTATTACGTGGTGATTTAGAAAATAATGAAAAATTTATTCGTCGTTTTCAAAGAGAAGCTAAGAGTGTTTCGGATTTATCACATCCTAATATTGTTGAAGTTTATGATGTTGGTGAAGAGGAAGGTCAACACTATATTGTAATGGAATATATTGATGGCAAGACTTTAAAACAGTTAGTTCAAAAAAGAGGCGCACTTACGGTATCTGAAGTTATTGATATCATGGCACAGATTACGGATGGTTTATCTCAAGCTCATGATGCATATATAATTCATAGAGATATTAAACCACAGAATATTATGATATTAGATAATGGTATGATAAAAATTACTGATTTTGGTATTGCAATGTCAATGAATGCGACACAGTTAACACAGACTAATTCCGTGATGGGAAGTGTTCATTATTTACCACCTGAACAAGCTAGTGGTAAAGTGGCAACTACTAAGAGTGATATTTATTCAGCGGGTATTTTGATGTATGAACTATTAACAGGTAATGTTCCTTTTAAAGGAGATAATGCGGTTGAGATAGCTTTAAAACAGATGAAGGAAAGAGTACCTAGTATTCGTAAACAAAATCCTTTAATACCGCAGAGTGTTGAAAATGTTGTTTTAAAAGCAACGGCAAAAAATCCAAAGAATCGCTATGATACAATTCAAGAGATGCATGAAGATATTATTCATGCTTTGGATGAAGATAAACAAAATGAAGCAAGATTTCATTATCCATATCCAGAAAGTGAATTAGATGAAAGCAGAGCAGTACCGATTAAGAATGCTCCAGTTACGCCAACTTCTAATAAGGGAATTGAAAAACCAATGAATGATGATGAAGAGGTAACTCCACGAAAGAAAAGAGATAAAGATAAAAAGAAAAAGATTATAATAATATCAGTTTTAGTTGTTATATTGTTAATGATAGGTACGTTAGTTTTTGTAAATTATCGTAATCGGACTAAGGTTGTCGTTGTACCTGATGTTACTGAGATGACAGTAGAAGAAGCTGAAGAAATTCTTAAGAAGAAAGGTTTTAAGTTTGATATTGAGCAAGAACCTAGTGATGAAATAGAAGAAGGTTATGTTATCGAGACTAGACCTAAGGCTGGTTCTAGTAAGAGAAAAGGAAGTATTATTGTTATCGTTGAATCTAGTGGTATTGAAGATGTTATATTAGAAGATTATACGAATCAAAAAGCAGAAACTTTGGAGGATAAATTAACTAAATTAGGTCTTGATGTAAAAGTAGAGAAAAAAGAGGTTGATAGTCCTAAGGATTATATTGGTAAGACAGGAATTGTTATTGATCAAAATCCTAAGTTTAATCCTGATGAGGATACTAAGTTAGAAGCTGGGACTGAGATAATTTTATATATTCCTGATATTTATGAAGACTATCCAGATATGGCTAGTGAAACTTGGACAGTAGCGAAAGCAGAAGAGTTTGCAACTGATTACGGTCTTATTATGAACGTAAAAGATAAAAAAGGGAATGCAATTAGCGATTATAGTACTTATTTAGATAAGACTATTACGGGACAGAATCGTACTGGTAAAATAGCTAGTGGAGTAGCATTTACAGTTACGATTGATGTAGATATGTCTACTTATAATTTAATTATTAATTATATTGATAAAGATACAACAAGATTTGTTTATGATACCAAGACTGAAAAGAAAAAAGATGGTGAAAGTGGTAGTATAACTTGTCCTGGTAAGGCTGGCTATGTTGCTGAAAAGAGTACAGTAAGTTATATTATTGAAGGAAAGGATACGACAGTTAATTGCTATTATACAAAGGAAGTTATAAATAATGATAGTAATAATAGTACAACACCAGAAAATGAATAGGGGGAAGTATGGAAGGTTTCATTATTAAAAATATTAGTAATGATTATGTAGTAAAAAGTAGGAAAGGGGTATATTCCTGTAAAGCAAGAGGAAAGTTTCGTAATATGAGGCTGGTTCCTCTTGTTGGGGATTATGTATTATTTGATGAAGATAGTTTATATATATTAGATATTAAAAAAAGAAAAAATTCTTTAATTAGGCCAAGTGTGGCGAATGTGGATCAGGCGATAATTGTTAGTAGCGTTAAAGAGCCAGATTTAGATACGCATCTTTTAGATAAGTTATTGACAATAATTTGTTTTAATAATATAGAGCCGATTATTTGTTTTACGAAGTTAGATTTGTTATCTGGTGATGAGAGAAAGAAAATAGATAAATATATAGAATATTATAAGAATCAAGGATACATAGTTGTTACTAATGAAAATAAAAATAATTTTAAAGAAATACTAAAAGATAAGATTACGGTTTTAACAGGGCAGTCTGGAGCTGGTAAAAGTAGTTTGCTTAATTTGCTTGATGGTAAGTTAAATTTAAGGACTAATGAGATATCACAGGCTTTAAATAGAGGGAAACATACGACTAGGCATACAGAGTTATATGAATTATTTGGTGGCTATGTTGTGGATACTCCAGGATTTTCACAGGTGGATTTTCATGATATGTCGTCAATTGATATTAGAGATAATATGAAGGAAATGTTTGAGAATTTAGAATATTGCAAATATAGGGATTGTATGCATATTAAGGAAGATAGTTGTTATGTTAAAGAGTTGGTAGCTAGTGGTAAAATTTTAATATCTAGATATAATAATTATAAGTATTTTGTTGAAAATAAAAAATAAGACTAGGGTAGTCTTGTTTTTTTGTTTAAAGTGCTTATATGGTTTTTGCTTGTTTATAAGGTTAGTTTATGATATGATTAATTTAAGTATAGAAGGAGTAGATAATATGAGGATAGCAACTTCTGTTTTAGATTGTAAAAATAGAATTGATGGAGTTAGAGTATTAAATGGAACTAATATTAGTTATATTCATATTGATGTTATGGATGGAAAGTTTGTACCTAGTGTTCAGTTTGATAATATGGGGGAAATAGAGGAAATTAATCGGGTTTCTAATTATCCATTAGATGTTCATTTGATGGTGGATAAACCACTTGATTATATTAAAAATTTAGGTGATATGAATATAGAGTTTATTACAATACATTTAGAAATAGCTGATGATAAAAGGAAGATATTTTCTGAGATAAGGAAGTTAGGTTATAAGGTAGGTTTATCGATTAAACCTAATACTGATATAAAAGAGATTGAGAAGTATTTAGATGAGATTGATTTAGTATTGTTAATGAGTGTTGAACCGGGATTAGGAGGACAAAAATTTATTGATAATACAGTTAATAGAATTAAAGAATTAAAGCAATTAATTAATAAGAGTAATCACAATATTTTAATTGAAGTAGATGGGGGAATTAATAATGAAACTATTACTAAATTAGAAAGTGTTGATATAGCAGTGGTTGGTTCATATATTACTAAGAGTGATGATTATAATAAAAGATTAGAAGAACTAATCGAGATTTTAAAAAATAAAGATACTGGGGTTATCAATGTTAAAAATGGTAAACATGATAAGTTTGTTTCAAAGATATTGATTGGAATAGGAATTATTTTGATCTTTGGTGCTGGTTGTTTAGAAATAGCATCTACTGATTTTATTTTTTCTTTTTATTCGCATCCTTATATTTTTCTTGTTGGATTTTTATGTTTAGCGGTTGGTATGTTTATGCATCCTATTTATCAGTTGCAGAAAGAAGAAAAAATAAAGGGGAAAGTACTTAATAAGAAAAGGGTGTTATATACATTATTGTTGGTAATAAGTATATTAATTTTTCTTTTTATAGCTATTTTTAGTATTTGCATGAATGGTTTGGCTTTGGGTAGTATCATTATTGTTTTATATTGGCCAATATTATTCTTGTGTTTATTATTTAGTAGTGTAAGTATTGTTAAATTAAATGAAATAAAAAGACTTTCTTCAGAATAAGAAAGTCTTTAATATTTATTAATTAAGCAGCGTTTTTTAAAGCTCTAATTTCTCTAGCACTTAATCTAACTTTTATAACGTTACCATTTTTGTCTTTAACTTTAACTTGTTGTAAGTTTACTTTTTGTGCTTTTTTTGTAACCTTTAAACAATTTGGTCTGTTATTGGCACTATTTGTTTTTTTACTTGATATATTCTTAGCCATTAGTATCCCTCCCTCAAAAATAATCGCATATTAACTTTATCATAAAATTTGACTCAAGTCAAATATTTTACTTTAAATTAAGAACAAAATTGGTATTTTGGCATAGTTTATCTATGGAAGTGGTGTTAATATGTATGAAGTTTATATGGTAAAGAATGGAGATACGTTAGAAAGTATTGCTAATGAATATGGAACTACAGTAGGGGTTTTGAGGCAAATAAATGGTTTTGCTGATAATTATGTTATTAGTCCCGGTACTCAGATAGTTGTCCCGGTAGAAAGAAAACAACCATATCAGTACTATACAGTTAAAAAAGGTGATAACATGTATGAAATTGCTAAGGATAATGGTGTTGATTATTCATTATTGTTGCAATTAAATGGTTTAGATGATGGTGATTATATATATCCTAATCAGACAATTATGATACCTAAGAAAGGGTTAGGTATCTATATGACTAAAGGTGATGATACATTAGCGTATATATTGAAAAAATTAGGAATTTCTATCGAAGAGTTGCAAAAGGAAAATGAGAATATTTATTTACGTCCTGAACAAATATTAATTTTTAGGGAGAAATAACTTTTCATTTCTTTTTTTTTATTGTATACTTGTTTTATAGTAGAGAGATAAGGTGATGATATGGTTTTTAAGAAACCTTATGGTTTTTTGATTAAGCATTTTAAATTAATTCACTTGATTTTAACAGGATTATTAATTTATTTGACAATGAATGTTAGTAATATTCTAGCTTATTATAATAATTATATTTTGAGAACAGTGGGTAAGTTAGAGGCGATTAATTATGTAACGAATTATTATATGATAGCAGTACTTTTGGCTATTGTGATTTGTGTTGTGATGTATATTTTGTTACGGTATAAAAAGAAACCTAGAGCTTTTTATTTGATATTAATTCTTTTTGTTTTAGTAGTATCTTTTATGATAGAATTGGTTCAAGGTGGCTTGGAGACAATTTATTTTTCGGTTTTAGAAACGAAAACTTTGAGACTATATAGGGACATGCTTAGGATTTTGGTTGTATTTCAATATATTTCAATTGGTTTTGTATTGGTTAGAGGTCTAGGATTTGATATTAAAAAGTTTAATTTTGTTGAAGATTTACAAGAGTTAGATTTAGATATTAGTGATGAGGAAGAAGTAGAATTAACACTAGGAAGTACTAATACTTTGCAAAGAAAGTTTAATCGAAGAATTAGGGAGTTAAAGTATTATTATTTAGAGAATAAAACTTTCATTCATATTATTTTAATAGTGGTATTAGTACTAGGTATTTCTTCTTGTGTAGTTAAGAATGAAGTTGTTGATAAAGTTTATGAACAAGGTGAGGTTTTTTCGTCAAATGAATTTCAGTTTCAAGTGACAAATAGTTATGTGACAGGAATGAGTTATGATAATCAAAAAGTTGGGGGGAAAGATGCGGTATTTGTCATTGTTAAAATGAAGCTTTCTTCTATGAGTGGTGAGGTAGCATTTAATGATGCTAATTTGATATTAGAAGTTAATTATAATAGTTACGCTAGTGGTAGTTATTATGCATCTAGATTTGTAGATTTAGGTAATGCTTATCGCGGTCAGAAGATTAGTGGGGGAGAAGAATACTTATTTATCTATAGTATTTTAGAAGAAGATATAGGTAATAAGATGAAGTTGGTTTATGCTAATGAGCAGACGGTTAATTTAAATCCTGTAATGTTAGATGAGGAGAAAGATAAAGAAGAATATAAAGTTGGTGATAAGATTGATTTGGCCAATTCTACTTTTGGTAGTGGCTATTTAGAAATTACAAGTTTTGAAGTTGCGGAAAGGTTTACTTATCCTTATGAATATGAAGTAGGGGGTAAGCTTTATACTAATAATTATGATATTACTAGTAACAATAAAGTTATAATTAAAATAAATTCTAGTGCTAGCTATCCGTATAATTTAGATAGTTATACCTTTTTAGATACTTATGCTACTTTGAAGTATGAAATAGATGGTACGGAATATGAAGTTAATAATTTTATTAATAAAACACCAGGTAATCATAAAGAAGGACTTTATTTAGCAGTTGATAAAGAGGTAATGAGTGCTACTAGTGTTTGGTTTGATATTAAGATTAGAAATATGCAATATATTTATAAGCTTAAGTAAGAGACTTGTTAAAAGGATTAAAATGTTGTACAATGTTAAGGAGGTGAAGAAATGCAACCAATACATTATATTATTATATTTGCGGTTTTGGTTATTTTATTTTTAGCAGTAACTAGAGCTAATAAGAAAGATTTTAAATTAGAAATTAATAAGTTAGTTGAATATTTAGGGGGAAAAGACAACATTATTGATACAGAGGTTGAGATGTCTAGATTTAAGGTGACATTAAAGGATGTCACAAAGGCTAATAAAGAGGGAATTATGAAATTAGGGGCTAAAGGTGTGGTTGAGATTGAAGACCAATTAAAGATTATTTTTGGTAAAGAAGCTAAGAAGTTAAAGAAATATATGGATGAATTAAAATAAATTTAATTGGAAAGTATTAATAGATGGCTATTGGCTATTTAAGTATTTTGATAAAATATAAATGATTTTAAAGAATAGAAGTTTAGAATAAAGGCTTCTATTTTTCTTTTTTCGACAAATTTTAGCGGTTTCGACATCATTCGACAAAATGTTTTATTTTGGTGATTTATAATTAGGTTAAGAAAAGAGGTAATAGGGATGAATAATATGGAAGATGTAGTTTTAAATCTTATTTTGGTGATGTTTCCAGTACTAGTGTATTTTATTTATAATTGTTATAGGAAATTAAAATGTGAAAAGTATAATAATTTACTTTTGGATGTGTCTTTGGTAAGTTCAATGTATTTATGTTTTAAATTTGGTAATATTGAAGAAAATAACTTAGGATTATTATTTTGTAATTTGCCAATAGTGGTAGCATACTTGAAAAATCAATCTAATGTAGCTTTATTGTTATCGGGAATGGTAGTGATGTATTCTTATTATTATTTTGATATTTCAATTTTATGGCTTATATTAAAGTATGGCTGTTATTTGGGGGTATATTGTTTAGGGAAAAAGAGAAAGATTAAGGATAATACTTTTATTATTTCAATAGTGGTGTTACAAGGATTTTTTCTTTCTTTTGAGTATTTTTATAGATTTAGTTATAGTGATTTAGGTACTTTAATAGAGATATTAATAATGATGATGTTATTTTATTTGTTACCTTTCTTATTATTATATTTATTTAAGTTGGCTGATCAAGTTACATCGCTACATTTGACAGTGTCAGAGTTAGAGAAGGATAAGCAAATTAAGAATTCTTTATTTAAAATTACACATGAGGTAAAAAATCCAATAGCGGTTTGTAAAGGATATTTAGATATGTTAGATGTATATGATATAGAAAAGGCGGAAAGATATATTCCAATCATTAGGCAAGAGATGGAGAGAAGTTTAGATATTATGCAAGATTTTATGGAATTTAGTAAGATTAAGATTGATAAAGAAATTATTGATGTTAATATGTTGTTAGAGGAAATAGAAGATGATTTGCAATTGTTGATTAATAGTAAAAATGTTAGTTTTAGTTGTAAAACTACTCTTGATGAGGTTTATGTAGAAGGAGATTATAATAGATTAAAGCAAGTATTTATTAATATGGTTAAGAATAGTTTAGAGGCAATTGAAGGAGAAGGTAAGATTGAAATAGTTGCACGAGTATTGAAAGGGTGCTATTACATTGAGATTATTGACAATGGTTGTGGTATGGATGCGGAGACACTTAGTAAAGTTAAGGAAATGTTTTTTACAACTAAGGTTAAAGGAAGTGGTTTAGGGGTAAGTTTATCGAATGAGATTATTAAAGCTCATCAAGGAAGTATTGATTATAGTTCAAAGGAAGGAATTGGGACTAAAGTGATTGTAAAATTACCGGTTGTTGTGTTATAATTTGTAGGGAAGTGGGCTAATGAATGTTAATGATATATTTTTAGATAGGTTACCTAAAATTGATTTGCATGGATATGATAGGGATAGTGCTAGAGTAGCAGTGAATGATTTTATTAATGAGGCTGCTCTTTTGGGGTATTCTGAAGTATTAATAATACATGGAATAGGTAGTGGAGTTATAAAAGAAGCAGTACAGATGGCGCTTTATCGGAATAAGCAAGTTTTATCTTATCATATTAATGGAATGAATGTTGGATGTACAGTTGTTACTCTTAAAAAAGAAGAAAAGTAAAATTTTATGAGATTAAAGTACTTAATTATAATCTTAATGATGATTAAGTTTTTGACTAAGTATTAAGAGGAGGCAAGATGCTCTAATAAAATTAGTATGAAAGCAACATTTTTTTATAAGAGGAAATTTGTCTTATTTTTGTTAATTAATAACAAGCGAAAGTTCATAATAATATATTGACATAGACTATTCAGGAATGATAAACTTGAAAAGAATAATAGGGGTGGTAGTTAGAATATGTACAAAGATTATAAATTTAGATTAGATCCAAATTAAGAACAAAAAGTACTTATTAATAAAAATTTTGATTTGTAAGAGGTTTTAGACAAAAAAGTGGAAAAAGTGGCAAAAAAATTGTGAATTTTAAATGAAAATGTTACATTTTTAAATAGTTAATTTTTAGTGAAAATGTTACATTATCAAAATAATATTTAAAGTATATGTTAGTTAAT
>JAFURK010000034.1 GCA_017480975.1 Bacilli bacterium | reverse complement strand
TTTAGATGAAAGAGAACAACATGAACTTATGATATGGGATGAGTATTTAATATATTCGGTTTTATTTAATCAAAATCAAAAAATAATTAATGATTTATCTTCTTTAGTTGAAGCTGAATATGAGGTAGGTAAAGTATATTTTGAACAAGGTGATAAAAATTCTTCTAATAATAACTGAGGTTTAAGAGCTTTTTATTTTAAAGTTCTTTTTTTGTTGTATAGGAAAGTTCTTTTGATGTGTTAGAAAAGGAACTGGTAATTTGTTTTGATTTAGAATAGACTTTTAATGCTTTTTTTGATATTATTGTTTTAAGATATGGTGATGATATGAAGAAGATATTTTTAGTTTTATTGTTAATTGGTGGAATTGCTTTATTGGGAAGTGAAGTATTTAATACGTCTTTTGCTTATTCTTATGATATAGATAATTCTGTTCTTTTTTATAAGAATGATTATGAGGCGTTGGAAAAGGATATTGAGATTTATTTAAGCAATATAGATGATTTTATTATTCCGAATAGTAGTTTTATGTATTCAGATGTGTTAAGAGATAATTATGATTTTTTGGTTCATTTTGCTTTAGATTATGTTTTAGATAATAAGGAATATTATTCTGAAGGTTTAAAGAAATTAGATAATTGTTTATATGTTGATAAAGATGGTATTGAGAATTTGACTTTGGATTATGTAAATTTAGATATTATTTATGAGATAACAGATTTTTATTTTGGTATTAGTGATTTTAGTATTATTAATAATGATGTTTGTATAATTGATAATTATGTATCGTTGAGTGATTATGCTAATGATAGATTTGAATTTTTAATATCAAATGTTTCTGTTTATACTAGTGGGGAAGATATTAAGGCAATAGTTAATTATGAAAATGGAAATAGTTATTTATATACTTTTTATAACGATAATAATGTTTTGAAAATTAGAGATGTTGAGGTTTGGTTATGAGAAGAGTTATTTTATTTTGTTGTTTGATTATTTTTAGTGTTGGTGGTTCATTTTTTCTATATTTAAAAAATTTAGAAATTATCGATAGTAATAAAAAACAATATGAATATTTTAAAGAAGAAAAGTTAGTTGGAGTTGATGGTGAAGTTAACTTAAATGGGGTTATATCTGAAAAAATGGAGTTGTATGATGAGTTATTGGTTTTATTTCAGAAGGATAATTTTGATTATGATTTGTATTTAAAAGAGATTGAAAACAAGGAAAATTCAAATGCAAGTTTACAAAAGGAAATTGATACTTTATCGAATGAAGTTAGTGATTTGGAGAAGAAAAAAGATAGTTTAAATTCTGAATATGATGTTTTAGTAAAAAAATATGAAAAAAAGAAACAAGCTATCATTAATAGTAGTAGTAATAGTAATAATAGTACTAGCAGCAGTATAAGTAAAAAAAATAGTTATAATTTTCCTTTAATTAATCAGTACCCTAAATATCAGACTGGTTGTGAAAGTGTTGCTTTAACGATGTTACTTCAGTATTATGGGGTTGCTGTTACTCCAGATAATGTTATTTCTAAGTTAAAAAAGGGTAATTTACCATATTTGGAGAATGGAGTTACTTATGGGGGAAATCCAGAAGTTGAATTTGTAGGGAATCCTTACTCTAGTGCCAGTTATGGAGTTTATGAAAAGCCGATAGCTGAAGTAGCAAATGTATATAAGAGTGGTATACAGATTAGAAATAATTTTTCTTTTAATGAGGTAATTAGTTTGGTTCAAAGTGGTAAGCCAGTTATGGTTTGGACTTCGATGGGACTTAGTTTACCATATATTTCTCAAAGTTGGATTTATAAACCGACAATGGAGACTATTTATTGGAAAGCGGGGGAGCATGCGGTTGTTATGGTTGGTGCTGATAATAGTAGTGTGGTTGTAGCTGATCCTATTGGTGGTACGTTAAAAACGTATTCTCGTTCTTTATTTGAGGAAAGGTACAATTATTTTGGAAAGAAGGCTTTGTATTACTAATGAAGAGGATAAAAAGGAATAAAAAGAAATCAAGATATAAGTTAAGTGATAGGAATAAGTATAAAAATTTACAATTAATATTGGGGGGTGTTCTTTTTGGAATAATTGGATTTTTTAGTTATCAAATTTGGGGGTATTATCAGTGCCAAAATGAAAGTAATAGATTAAATTCTTTAAGGGATGAATATGAAGATTTAATGGAAGATATTGAAGTATATAAGCAGTTGATAAGTCAATATGAGATTATCTTAAAGGAAGGTACTGATTTGGAAAGTAATAAGAAAGTGTTAGAAGATAAGGTTAATGCCTTAAAAAAGGATATAGAAAGTTTAGAAAGTAAGATAGGTGTTGTTAATAGGAAAATCAAGGATTTATCTTAAAATAATAAGGTTGAATTTTTATAAATTTTAAATTGAATTTTTTAAATATATTAGGAGATAGTTATTGAATTTTTTTGTTGCAAATGATATATTGTTATTATGGAAGTAGTGATAATTGTGCATGATAAAATTAAATTTAGAATTTTAAGTATTTTTGCTATTATATTTTTATGTATTGGATTAACATATAGGGTTTTACAAAATGATACTTTCTATATCATTAAATTGGGAGAAGATATAGTAAAGAATGGCATTGACTTATTAGATCATTATTCTTGGGTAGCTGATTTGGAATATACTTATCCTCATTGGTTATATGATGTAATTATATATCTGATATATAATGTTTTTGATTATATAGGTGTTTATATTTCAGTTATTATTTGTTTTATTTTTTTTGGTTTATGCATATATTTTGTTCATTTGAAAATGCATAAAAATGAATTTATTGCTTTTTTTGTAGCTGCTATTACTTGTGTACCATTATCTATGTTTGCTGTTGCTAGATCACAAATAATATCTTTACCTTTATTTTTGCTGGAAGTGTATAGTATTGATCGATTAATTAAAACTGGTCAAAATAGGTATATAATTTATCTTTGTATTCTATCTTTAATTATTGCTAACACTCATGCTACTACATGGCTATTTTATTTTGTATTATTTTTACCGTTTATAGGAGAACATATTGTATATAAGGTAAGTCAAAATAGGAAAGTTAGAAAAATATATAAATTAGATAAATATAAAAATTCTAAAGTAATAATAAAAGAAATAAAAAATTTGAATAAAGTTATAGTAGGTTTAGTATTAAGTTTTTTGATGGGAATATTTACTCCGAGTAGAATATGTTATTCGTATGTGTTTAGAGTGATGTTAGGTAATAGTCAGAAGTTGCTTTTAGAACATTTACCTTTAGTTGTTATAGAAAATCCATTTTTTATCTTTACCGTGATATTATTAGTTATTATTTTAATAAATAACAAATCTAAAATTTATTTGAGAGAGTTATTTATGATTTGTGGACTGTTAGTTATGGCTTTAATTTCTACGAGACATTTAGTTTTTTTCTATACTATAGGGGTATTATATGTTACAATTCTTTCTTTACGTTGTTTAAGTAATATCGGTGATAAAAGTTTAGATATTTTGTATAATTTAATTGTTAAAAATAAATTTATTTATGTTGTAGTTTTTATTGTTATAATCGGTTATTCTGGATATAATTTTTATTTGCATAGTGATGAAAAGTATGTTTTAAAAGAAGAATATCCTGTGGGTGCAGTTAAATATATAAATAAGAATTTAGAAGTAGAAAATATGAGGTTATATAATAATTATAATTATGGTAGTTATTTGTTATTTAATGATATACCTGTATTTATTGATTCTAGGTGTGATTTATATTTAAAAGAATTTAATGGGATGGATTATAGTATTTTTGACGAATTAGTGGATATTGAATTTGATTATGAGGAAAAATTTGAATATTTTGATGTTACTCATGTACTTTTAGATAAAAAATCAGTTTTGTATATGATAATCTTGAAAGATATCAATTATGAGATTTTATATGAGGACGATGATTTTATACTTTTTAAAAAGTTAGATAATTAAGTTATATTTCTAGTGAGGTAGTAGGTATGAGAAAAATAAATGTGTATAATAAGTTTAAAAATCTTGATAAAAGTAGAATTAAATTTCTGATATCTCCTATTATTGTATTATTCTTGATAACAATTGTATATTTTATAAATGATGTTTATCCGTTTGGAAAAAATACTTTGGTTAATGGAGATTTTGGAAAGGCATATTTACCAATTTATTATTATATGTATGATTTGTTTAATGGAAATGAAAGTATTTTTATAAATTTTAAGGTGGGTTTAGGTACTGATATGTATGATTTAATTTCTATTTATGGAATATTGTCACCGGTAAATTGGCTTTTAACTTTAACTTCTAGAAGCAATATTCCTAATTTTATGTCATATTTATTTGTAATAAGATTATGTTTGCTTTCGGTTACTTCTTTTTTTATGTTTGATAAAGTATATAAAAAGCTTAATATTTATTGGAAAATTTTATTTAGTGTTTTATATGCATTTAGTGGGTGGGTTATTGTTTATCATACAAATTTTGTTTGGTTAGATAATGTAATTTTATTTCCCATTTTGTTATTAGGATTTAAGAAAATTATTGATAATGGTGATTATAGATTATATACGATTATATTATTTTTATCTATTATTTATTCTTTTTATATTGCTTATATGGAATTATTATTTATATTATTCTTATCATTTGGTTATTTGGTGTTTTTATGTAAAGAAGAAGATAAAAAGATGTTTATTTATAAATTGGGGATAGGTACTATTTTGACTTTAGGATTAGCACTGGTTTTTGTTTTACCTACAATAGTTCGGGTATTTAATTCTGTAAGAGCTTCAATAGATTTTGGAAAATATCTTTTTGGAGATATGGCAGATAAATTAATGATTGTATTGTTTTATGGATTACCAATTATTCTTTTTATGATTATGTTAAAATCGAAAAGGGGAAATAAAAAAATTAGAAGATTTTATTTGTATTTATTTATAATATTTTTAGTTGGAGTAATTTTTAATCCAATCAATTTAATGTGGCATACCGGTAGTTATGCAGAATTTCCTTATAGATATAGTTTTATAGTTGTAATGGTTTTATATTTAGGGGCTTTGTATTATTTGCAATTTAATGAAAGTTTGCAATTTAAAAAAAGTAAAAATTATTATATATACATATTTTTGATTTTTATATTTTTGATATATTTGTTTACTAAGCATATTCCAGTTAGTGCTGCTAGTGATCCATCATTAAGATTAGGTTCTTATGAAGTAATGTTTAATGCTTTATTAATTTCTATTTTAGGTTTATTTTTAGTTTATTCAATTTTATTATTGAGAAATGTATATTTAAAGTATTCTTTATTAGTTTTATTTTTAGGTGTTTGTTGTATTGGGTGGTCTCTTAGTTATATTGGAATAAGTTCGCCCGAATTGTCGAAAGAATCAACCAATTATTCTTTTAATATTGGTAATAATTTATATAATTTTTTAAAAGATGATATAAATGAAGAAATTAGATATAAAAATTTAAATGTTGATATGATTGAAAATTATGGTTTTATTTTAAGTAAATCAACTATTAGTAATTGGCATATGAATGATTCCAATAGTAGTGATTCTTTGGATAATTTAGGGTATGCTACGCCATTTACTTCTACTACTGATCGCGACGGTACTTTATTTACGGATAATTTATTAGGAATTAATCGTTATATTTCAAATGAGGAATTGGATAGTAGAGTTTATAATTTGATTGATAATGATAATAATGTTAATTTGTATGAATTAAATTCCTTTTTAGGTTATGGTTTAGTTTTTGATTCTTTTAATTATTATGAGGGTGAAGATAATTTATTGAATTATCAAAATGAAATTTATCAAAAGTTATTTAATAAGGAAGATAGTATTTTAGAAGATATTGATTTTGAATTTTTAGTGGATTCAAATAGTGCATATTTAGATGAAAATGATATTTGCGCTAAGGAAGATACTGAATTTAGTTTTTATTTAACAGTTTCTGAACTTAGTGAATTATATTTTGATTATGATTCTATAATTTATGTTGGAAAAGATAAGAAAAAATATAAGGGAATGGATAAACTTTTTCAAATTAATTATATAAAGGTTAATGATGGTTTCATATATAATTCTAATGTTAATGATAGTTTTAATAAGAAATTTATTTCTAGTTCTGGAATTGTTGATTTAGGTGCATATGAAGATAAAAAAATAAAAGTTACTATGTCTTTATATAAAGATTTTTGTATAAAAGATTTTGAATTTTCAAAAATAAATATAAAAAAAATGAATGATTTAATTATTGAGTATAAAAGTAATGTTGAAGTAAATTTTGATAAAAATAAATTGTTTGCAGAAGTTAATGCTGAAGGAAACAATAAAAATTTATTTTTACCAATTAATTATTCTAGTAATTATAATTGTGAAGTGAATGGTAAGAAAGTTAAAATTGAAAAAATTTTAGATAATTTTGTTTCTATTCCTCTTAGTGATGGAGCTAATAAAGTAGTATTAACATATTATCCTTCTTATTTGAAAGAAAGTGGTATTATTTCAATTATATCGTTATTGCTATTATTAATTTTTGTAAAGTTTAAGTTTGTTCCAAATAGCATTATTCTTAAAATTTTTAATTGTTGTTATTATTTAGTATTTTTAGGTGTATTTTTTTACATTTATGTATATGGTTTTATTAATTGATGGGAGTGCTTTTTATGAATTTTATTAAAGAAAATGGTTAAGATATATTTTATTATTTTGTTTAATTTTTATTATTATCATTTGTCATTTGTTATTTTTTAATTTATATTGAAATATGTCAATTAATAAGTTTGATCTTTTAAATAATGATAATTTTGGATATGATGGAGCAAATAGATATATTATTGAAATTGATAATATATAGTTGTGTATTTTTTGTTTCTAATTGACATTATGATGATGGAGGATGTCAATTGAATGAACAAATTTTAGATTATATGATTGATAATTATAAATTAATTGAGGAATATAAGTATTTTTATGTTTGTACTAATTGATTGTATTAAAATGGATTTAGAGGTGTTTTAGAAGTGTTTAAGTTTATAAAAAGTAATTTTTTTCAAATTATTAGGTTTGGAATAGTAGGTATATTTAATACATGCAATTCTTTAATTATTTATTATATACTATTATATTTTAATATTAATTATTTAATTTCTAATTTTATTGCTTATATTTGTTCATGTTTTATATCATATGGTTTTAATAAAAACTTTGTTTTTAGAAGTAGAAATGGTAGTATAAAGAAGTATTATATAATTTATTTATCTTCTTTTGTAATTAATATGTTCTGTATGTATTTATGGGTTGACATTTTAAATATTTCGAATACAATTGCTCCTATTATTACTTTGATAATAACTGTTCCTTATAATTATTTGTTAAGTAAGTTTTGGACTTTTGGAGTAGTTAAAAAGAAGTATTCTCATACTTTTGTTATTTGTGCCTATAAGGAATGTAGATATTTGGAACAGTGTATTTTATCTTTGATTAATCAGACTGTATCTTCTAATATTATTATGGTTACTTCTACTGATAATGATTTTATTAATAGAATGGCTATAAAATATAAAATTCATTTATATGTTCGAAAAGGAAAAAGTGATATTCAAAAGGATTGGAATTTTGGGTATAGAAAAGCTAATAGTGATTTAGTTACTATTGTTCATCAAGATGATATTTATGAAAAAAATTATTTAGAACAAATTTTAAAATTTTATCAATTTAATAATAATGTTTTATTTCTTTGTACTGATTATTATGTATTAAAAGATAATAAAAAAGAATTAGATATAAATAGTAAGTTAAAAAGAATATTAAAATTTCCATTAAGATTTTCTCTATTTAATGGATTAAAATGGTTTAAAGTTGGGGCGTTATCGTTTGGGAATAGCATTAATTGTCCTTCGGTAACTTACAATAAATTGTTATTAGGAAGTAATAATATATTTACATCAAAACTTAAATTTTCTTTAGATTGGGATACTTTTTTGAAATTTGCTAAAGGTAAAGGAAAAATTGGTTATATTAGTAAGAAATTAATTTGTTATAGAATTCATGATGAAGCGACTACGGTTGAGTTTATTAATAGTAAAGAACGTTTAAAAGAAGATATTATTATGTTTGAAAAAATTTGGCCTAAATTTATTGTTAAATTTATTATGAAATTTTATGTTAGAGCTAGTGATACTTATGGAGGTTTTAATGAATGATATTTTGCATATTGTAGTGCCATGTTATAATGAAGAAGAGGTAATTGAAAATAGTATTAAGGTTATTAGTGAAAAATTAAATCAATTAATTCGCAGTAATAAGATAAGTAAAAAGAGTAAAATAGTTATTGTTGATGATGGAAGTAAGGATAATACAATTAATATTGTGAAAAAATTACAATTAAAAAATAAGTTTTTAATGATTATAAAGTTATCTAGAAATTTTGGGCATCAATTTGCTATGTATGCTGGTATTATGGAAACTAGAAAGAATGTTGATATGATTATTACGATGGATGCTGATTTACAAGATGATATAAATGCTATTGATGATATGATAGATGAATATTATAAAGGTAATGAAATTGTTTATGGGGTTAGAAATAATAGGGATAATGATAGTTGGTTTAAAAGGAATTCGGCTTTAGTTTTTTATAAAGTTATGTCTTTTTTAGGCGGGGAAATTATTAATAATCATGCAGATTTTAGATTGATGAGTAAAAGAAGTTTAGAGGAATTATCAAGATATGAGGAGAGTAATTTATTTATACGAGGAATTATACCTAAACTTGGGTTTCAAACTAGTAAAGTTTATTATAAACGTTTGGATAGGAAAGCAGGAAGTAGTAAATATAATTTAAGAAAAATGTTAGGGCTTGCTATTGATGGAATTACTTCTTTTAGTATTAAGCCTATTAGATTTATTATTGGAATAGGAATTATTTTTTCTTTTTTAAGTTTTATTTATTTGATGTATGTAATTATTAGTTATTTTAGGGGAGCAGATGTTGTGAATGGTTGGGTTACGATTATTGCTTTGGTATGTTTTTTTGGAAGTTTTCAAATATTTTGTATTGGGGTTATAGGTGAATATATATCAAAAATTTATTTAGAAACAAAGCGTAGGCCTAAATATATTATTGATGAAATTATAGAATGAATAAAAATTTTAATTATATAACTGTATGTATTTAATTAATTTTTTTTCTTTTTTTTTTTTATGGAATAGTGTATAATACTAACAAGTGAGAGGAAGTGTAGATATGTTTGTAGATGAGGTTATAGTTGAAGTTACAGCCGGTCGTGGTGGGGATGGCTGTATGGCATTTAGAAGAGAAAAATATATTGCAATGGGTGGTCCTTTTGGTGGTAATGGTGGTAAAGGTGGAGATATCATTTTTAAAGCTGATGAAGGACTTAGAACTTTAATTGATTTAAGATATCAAAAACATGTAAAAGGTAATCCTGGTATGAATGGTGAAGGTAAAAATAAGAATGGTAAGAATGCTATTGATACCGTGGTTAAAGTTCCGGTTGGGACAACTGTTAGAGATAGTGAGACTGGTGTTGTTATTGGTGATTTGACTAAGAATGGTGAGGAAATTATTGTTTCTTATGGTGGACGTGGTGGCAGAGGTAATGTTACTTTGGCTACACGCAGTAATCCTTGTCCTTCTTATTGCGAAAGAGGAGAACCTGGTGAAAATAGAAAAATAAAAGTAGAGCTTAGAATGCTTGCAGATGTTGGTTTAGTAGGACTTCCAAGTGTTGGTAAGAGTACTATTTTATCAATGATTACTAATGCAAATCCAAAGATTGCTAGTTATCATTTTACAACTTTATCTCCTAATTTAGGTGTTGTTAGTATGAAAGATTATTCTTATACGGTAGCAGATTTGCCTGGATTAATTGAAGGCGCATCAGATGGTTTAGGATTAGGCCATAAGTTTTTGAAACATGTCGAAAGAACTAAGATAATTGCTCATGTTATTGATATGTCAGGAATAGAAGGTAGAAATCCTTACGATGATTATGTAACCATTAGAGAAGAATTAGGAAAATTCAGTAATAAATTATTGAATAAACCGGAGATAATAATTGCTAATAAAATGGATATGGAAGAGTCTATTAATAATTTAGAAGAATTTAAAAAGAAGGTTGATGTTCCTATTTATGAGATTAGTGCAATTAATAATCAAGGATTAGATATTGTTATTGATAAACTAAAAGAATTGGTTATGAATACCGAAACGCAAATATTATTTGAACCAGAAATGCAAGAAAGTCATGTTTTATATAAATTTAAAAAGGAGAAACCTTTTACTATTACTAAGGATAAAGAAGTTTATGTGATAAAAGGAGAACAAGTAGAAAAGTTATTTAATATGACTAATTTTAATACCGAAGAAGCATTATTTAGATTTTCGCATAAACTTAGAAAAATGGGAATTGATGATGAATTAGAAAAAATGGGAATACAAGAAGGGGATATTGTTAGAATTCTTGATTATGAATTTGAGTATACAAAATAGAATTTATTAAGGTTATTGTAAGATTTTTGATTATTTGAATTGTAATTTTTTGGCACAAAAGTTACAATTTTTTTCTTTTTATAGAGTAAAAGTCTTTTATTTTTCTAGAAAAAATGGTATTATTATGATAATAGTAGGAGGCTGATATGAAAATATTAAAGTTGATGTTTGTTTTTTGCTTTTCTTTATTTGGATTTAATTTAAGTGTAGATGCGCTTATGTGTGATAAAGAAGAAATTGATAATTTAAAGGAATTAGCTAGTTATGTTGAATATGATTATGAAGTAGTTGTAGGAGAAGAAGGGATATATAATTTGTATTATGTTTATGTGCGGGGGTTAAATGAACAATTATATATAGTTGATGGTGATGGAAATGAATATTATTATAATCAGATTGAAAATGGTGTATTAGAGCTGATACTTTCATCGGGAAACAATGTGCTTAAGGTTTATTCTACTAGGTGTCGAGATATTTTATTGAAAAAGTTTTCTTTTAATCTTCCTAAATTTAATGTATATTCTTTAAGAAAAGAATGTAAAGAATTGGAAGAATATAATTTAGATGTATGTGATTCTAATTATCAAGCAGAAATTAATGATGAGTATTTTTATAAAGTAGTTAATTCTTATTTAAATGACGATAATGATAATGATGATAATGGAAGTTTTATTAATAAAGTTGTTGATTTTTTAAGTAATTATTATTTATTTATTCTTGGAGGAGTTGTTCTTTTAGTTGTAATTATAGTCGCTTTTCTTAGAATGAGAAAGAGAAGAGTGTTAGAATGAGAAAAAAGATAAAATTTATATGTTTTTTGTTTATGGTTATGTTTGTTTTTCCTAATGTTGTTTTAGGACAAGATAATTGTAGAGAAGGTACGTCATACGATGAGTGTATTGAGTCTGTTGGGGGAAATAATGTTTCTCATAAAGTTATTTATTCTGTTGAAAGTTTTAATATTAGTGGTAATAACTTGAGTTTTGATGGTTATGCTTTTATTGAACATCAACATAATATTGGTAGTATTAATGGAGGAAGAGGTAATTTTGATACTTATGTGGTAGCTTATGTAGGAAAGTGGGATAAAACTTACAAAGAAAATGAGGTAACTGGTAAAAGTGTTCGTCTGAGAGTTACACAATCAGATAGAAATATGTCTGAATCTCGTTGTTTTGGTTCTAGAGCTGATAGCGATGGTAATGGTACGACTGAAGCTCAAGAAAATTGTAAAAAAGCTTATGATGGTGTAAGAGAAAGCGAGTGGAAGAATTCTTGTACTAATGGGGCTTCAGGTGCTTGGTGTACTTACAAAAATGTTGGGTTTAGAGCTAGTATTACTTTAGATGAGTTAATTAATGAATTAGGAAGTGAAGAAGAAATTCATTTTAGAATTGTTTTGCATGATAAGGCCGGTTTTTATTCTGATCGCCATAGTGATGAATATGGTGGTACATATTTTTCGACTGAATTAGGTGTATATACAAAAAATTGTTGGGTTAATGAAAAAAGCTGTGGCACTGAAAATGAAGTTGGAAATTTCTTGTTAACTATTGGTGGGATGAGTGATTCTGTTACTATTGCTCCTGAAACTATTGCATACCGGAATACTAGTCGTGAAAAAATTAGTGCTGGTACTTGTAAAGATGGTAATAGTAGAACTTATAAAGTGTTTAATAGTAGTGGCTCTTACATAGTTTCTAGTCGAGGAAGTCTTGGAAGTTATCAAAACAGTTATGATACTGGAAGAAGTTGGAAAGATGTACTCTATGCTTTGAAAGCTAGTGAAGTAACTGATGATTGTTTTGTAAAATCTAATAGATATGGTAGTAGTGTTTTTTATGCATTTGGTAGTTGGTTATCTGTTACGGGAAGTTTAACAATAGAATTAAAAGAAAATATTGTTCAAAGAGAATGTGATTATTATGATCAACTTACTGGTGGAGAAACAAAAAGTACTGTTAAAGAAAATAGTGTAGTTTGTGAAAATAATGCTGGATCAAGTGGTAGTGGTTCACCTGTTAATGGTAAGTATTTTCAATGTATAGGAGGAAAAAACAATAAAATAGATGTATCTGGTGAAGTAAAATTACAAAATAGACTTAATACTTGTGCTGGTTCTGATACTATTAAAGTTTCTATTAATGTATTATTGATACAAGAGGCAGAATTTAATTTTGGTGAGTTAACTGGTTTTGATAATAGTACTGGTATCTATGCTGGAAAAGGTTTTGGGTTAGAAGGTACTTTTTATAACAATACGGTTACTTGGGTAAATGCTTTACAAACTAAAAGTGGTATACCTTATTATAAGTATGAAACAACTGTATATTCTAATGGTTCGTGTTCTACTCAAACGGTTTATTTAGATGATAATACGAAAGCAAAATATACTAAGAGTGATGGAAGTAGTTCTGGATTTATTGGAATATCTGAAGCAGCTTTTGAGGTGATTGATTTAGAAGTTCAGAAAAAGATTAAAGATGGTGTCGAAGATGGTGATCCAATTTCAAATATAAAATATAAATCTTGCAATGGTAATGATATTTCTAGCTGTGATGTAAATAATCCTGGTTATGAGGTTGATGGCAGTTGGAAAAAGGATGAAACTTCGCCAGAGAGGGATATTATTCGTGATGGTTCAAATAATGTTGGTAAATATACAACAAATAAGTATTCGTATAGTTTAGCTGATTCTTATATCTATATCACAGGTAATGAAGCTGGTAAAGCTGAATATATAAAAAAGGCTGAGGATGCAACACAGGATTTGAAAGAGAAATCTGTTGCGACTGGTCAAAGGTTTTATGTTGATTTTAAATGGGTTTATGATGAAGATTTTCCGTTTAATTTGGCTGAAAATATTAATCCTAGTTTGTTAGTTGAGTATTCTGAATTTGATTGGAAATTAAATGGAACATGTGATGTTAATGTTAATGACAGTTATTATAAAGATGAAGATGGCGATGGAGATGGAGATAAAATTGCATTAACTTATAATTATCGTTCTATTGATGTTGAAAAACCATTTAAAAATACATCTTCTATTCCTGTAAATTGGCAAGTATGGTGGGCGGATGGAAATAATCAAACTAGATTAAAGAGTACTTATGATGCTTATTATAGTGGTCAACCTTTATATGAAGTAACAATTGCCAAAGGTGGTAGTTCTGGAGATAAGTTAGGAATAAATGAATTGAATGATTATTCAAATGATTCTAGTTATGCTAGTATGCAAACAATTACTAAAACAGGTAGTAATGAATTTATAACTAGTAAGTTCTCTGGATATTTTAAGACTAAATTAGGGATAGATAATAGTTATTGTCCAGTTGGAACTTTTTCTACAGCTTGTGATGCAACTAAATAATGGTGGTGGTGATTTTAAATGAAATATGCTTATTTAAGTTTAGGTTTTATATTATTTGGGATGTTAGGTTTTATATTGATTGTTATGTTTCAGGATATTACAGTTAACAATGAATCTGAGTACTATGTATTGAAAGAGGCAATGGAAGCTGCAATGTTAGAGTCGGTTGATTTAGTATGTTATAGAATTGGAGATTCAGAAGGTAAAGCTGAGGTTTTCAACAATGAAGGTACTATTGAGACTGTAGAAGCATGTGGCGATGATGATTTAAAAATTATTGAACAAAAATTTGTTGAAAATTTTACTAGACGTTTTGCTGCTAGTGTAATGGGAGATGTTAGTGAATATAATATTCAATTTTATGACATCATTGAGATGCCACCAAAGGCTACAGTAGTCATTACTGGTAAGACTCAAGATTATGTTTTGACGACTAGTGGTGATGAATCTTCGTTTAATTTAGTTAATAATCTTAGCGGAATTTTAGAACTTAGGAATTAAGATTAATAAAAGTATGAAAGGGTGATTTAAATGAGTAATTTATCTAGTTCTATAAAAAAATTTGTTGGTAATAAAAATACTGTTACCATCTTAGGGGTTCTTTTGTGTATTTTAATTTTATATTTTGGTTATAGTTCTACTATTAATAAAAAAGTTGCTTTAACTAAAGTTCCTTATGCTAATCAGACTATTCAACCTAGAACTGAGATTACTTCTGATATGATTTCTTATATGAATGTTCCAACTTCATTTTTGGTAGGAAGTTATTATAGAAGTGGAGAAGACATTATTGGGAAATATCCTGATTACAATACAGTAATAGCTGAAGGTAGTATATTTTATACTGATTTAGTTGTTGAGTCTGCAACATTACCGAATTCTTCTTTTCTAGATGTAGCTGAGAATGAGACTGTTATTAGTTATAAGGTTAATATGGATAGTACATATGCTAACAGTATGATGCCAGATGATTATATTAATATTTATTTTAAAGCTAGAAGTGATGAAAATACTATTATGTTTGGTAAATTTTTAAGTAATATAAAAATTTTGGATGTTAAGGATTCATCTGGACGTCATGTTTTTGAAAATTCACAAGAAGCTAGAACTCCGGCATATATGTTATTTGCTTTGCCTGAAGATATGCATTTGTTATTTAGAAAAGCTATATATTTAGCTGGTAGCTATGATGTTGAATTAATTTTGGTTCCTAATACTCAAGAAGTAACTGCTGAGGATGCTGTTTTTGTTAGTAGTAAGGATATTCAAGATTTTATTAATGAAAAAACTGAAATGGTATCAGTTGATGAAATTTTATCTAGTACTTCTGATGAAGTAAGTAATAATGAAACTAATAATCAATAGGTGATATAGATGAAAAATGAATTTACACAAGTTGATTTTGGACCAATTCAAGAATATTTGAATAATGATGATGTAACAGATATTTCCTATAGTAATGGAGGACAAGTTTGGTTAAAGACATTGTCTAAAGGAGTTTTTAGAGTTGAAAATCCTGCTTTAAATAATACTTTTATGGAAAAAATGGCCTTTCAATGTGCTAATTCGATGGGAAAGTCATTTAATATGGCCAATCCATTTTTGGATGCTGAAAGTGCTGAATTGCGTATGAACTTTGTTCATGAATCTATTGCTCGTAATGGAATTGCAGTTTTAATTCGTAAGACTCCTGCTAAAATTAGATTAGAGAAAGATAAAATAATTCAAGAAGATTATATTAGGTTAGATATTCATGATTTTCTGTTAAAATGTGTAGAAGGCCATTGTAATATTTTAGTTAGTGGAGAAACTGGTAGTGGTAAGACTGAGTTTGTAAAGTATATGGCAGCACATACTAAGTATAATGAAAAGATTATTACTATTGAGGATACTTTAGAACTTCATTTGGATAAGATATTTCCTGAACGGGATATTGTAGCTATGAAAACTAATAATATTGCAAGTTATGCAGATGTTTTGGTTACTTGTATGAGACAAAATCCTAGGTGGATACTATTATCTGAGGTTAGAAGTGCTGAAGCAGTTATGGCCGTTCGTGATTCTATTTCTTCTGGTCATAATATACTTTCAACTATACATGCTGATAAGGCTGAATCTATTCCTAGTCGTTTGTATAGTTTACTTGAATCAAGTATAGATATGGATCAATTTTTAAGAAGTATTCATAGATATGTGCAATTAGGTGTGCATATAAAAGGATATTATAGTCCTGAATTACAGAGATTTAAAAGAGAAGTTGCTGAGGTTGTTGAATTTTTTGTTGATGACCATAATCAACCAGATTATAAGATTTTGTATAAAAAAACTCCAGATGGAAATGTCACCATAAATAATCCAACTAAGTATTTATTAGGTTATTTGGAAAGTCAAGGTGTTTCTATGCAAGCTGATATATTAGTTAAGGAACAATTTAAAGAGGTAAACCCTAATATGAATAATAACAATATGGTAAATATTGGGGTGAATCCACAAGTTTCTTCTCAAAACATTAATACTAATTATTCACAGTTAGCTGGTGTAAATACTGGTATTTATTCTCAAAATCCACAAATTTATTCTCAAAATTCAAGTGTTTATCCGCAAAGCAATTCTAATTTAAGTTCAAATTTTTCAGATATTAATATTGTTAATTCTGAAAAAATGTTGTATAATGGTCTTAATGATAGTCAGAGTGGAATGAGGTGATTATGTGTTAATAGCAGTATTACTAGTTGGTGTTGTATTAATATTTATTGTTACTTATCGTTCAAGTACTGGAAATGGTGTTTATAAGTTTATTACTGAACAAGCTAATAATATTTATGGAAAATATGCACCTTATTCTTATAAAGAAATGCGAAAGAAAATTAAAGAGTTAGGAATGGATTATACTCCAAGACAATATATTACGCAGTTAGTTTTGTTTGCTGGCATTGCAGGGGTTGTTGGTTATATGTATTTCTATAGTTTGCTTGTTTCAATTGTTTATGCAATTATTGCTATATCATTTATTCCATACATTACTTATTTGCGTTCAAAGAGGCAATATAGTGAATATATTTTTGAACAAATTCAAGTTTATGTTACAAATACGATAATGGAATTTGCTAGTACTCAGGCATTTATAAAATCATTAGAAGGCGTAGTTGAATCTGGTGTTTTAGAAGATCCTGTTTTAACTGATGTTAAAACTATGATAGCTTTATCATATGAGAAGGGGGAGGTTAATGATTCGATAGTTTATATGAATACTAAATATCCTTTCTTTATGGTAAAGAATATGCATCAATTATTTTTACAAGTTACCAAAGAAGGTGCCAAGGATACAGAGGAAACTTTTGATAATATGTTAAATGATATTGACGTATTAGTAGAAGGAGTTTATCGAGATAGAATGGATAGGGCTGAATTTCACAAACAATTTCTTTTATTTGGTGTTGCATTATATGGAATTGTTATGCTTATTCAGTTATTGCTAGGAGTTGATAGCTATATTGCTATGTTAGATAATCCGATTATTGTTGTTTTGTTACATATTTTAGTGCTTGTAAATACATTTTTTCTTCTTAAAGGGGAAAAATATTATAATGAGAATGTAGGTGCTGAGTAATGTATATAGAGATATTATTAGTAGGTGTAATTATTTTTGGAGTACTATTTTACAGCGGTAAAATTAGTACAGGAAAATTTGTTGCAGATAATAAAGACTTATTTAATTTGTTAAAGGAAAGTGATTATGAATTTTTACTTTTATCTAAATACGGTGATGCAGTTTATGATGTTGATGCTGTTTTTATGAAAAGAGTACGTAATGGTTTTTTAGTTAGTATTTTATGTATGTTTTTCTTTATTTCTAGTTTATCATTTTTAAATATAATAATTAGTTTGCTTATTGGTTTTTTAGTTTTTAAATTACAATATTTTAATTTGAAAACTTATTATAAAAATCATTTGAATGAAGTTGATTCTTTGCTTCCTTATTATTTAAAAGGGTTAGAAGTTTTGATTCAACATTATACTGTTCCAGTTGCGCTTGCTAGAAGTATTGAAGATGCTCCGGAAGTTTTTAAGCCTGGATTGAAAGCTATGGTTGCTAAGATTGAAGCTGGTGATTCTTCAGTTCAACCTTATATGGATTTTGCAACTATGTATCCGGTTAGAGATTCTGTTAGGATGATGAGATTACTTTATCGTTTAAGTTTAGGGGAGCAAGAAAAAAAACATACTCAGTTAATATCATTTTCTAAAAGTGTTTCTAGTTTACAACAAAAATCTAGGGAACAAAAATATAAAAATAGGTTAAGTAAAATGGAAAGTATGACTATGGTAATGTTAGTTGTTACTGGTGGCGGGGGTATGATATTACTTTTAGTTTCTATGTTAATGTCTTTTTCTAGTATTTAATTTATAGAAGTATTTGCAATTAAAGGAGGTGATTTAGGTGAAAGAATCTACAGGTGAATTAAGTATGGTAGTAGTTACCATTTTGGCAATTGCTTTGATAGCTGGAGTTGTAAGATTTTTAGTTCCACTTGCTCAAAAATATGTTGAAAATCAATGGAGCAATCTTACTAGTTATAATATTGAATATGTTGATGGTACTAATCAAAATTTATAAAGAAGCAAATAATAGGATTGGTTAGTTAGAATTATTTTTGTATGTCTTATTTAGGAATATCTATTAATAGGATTGTAATTATTTTTTTTGAGGTTGGTGATAGTGATGAGAGATGCATTTGGAAGTACTTTTATGTTTAAACTTATTATAATTTTTATTGTTGCTTTTGTATCTTTCATGACTATTGCTGCCAGTTATGCGAGAGTTTTTAGAGTAAAGAATGGCGTAATTGATATTTTGGAACAAATGCAGTATGATAGTAGTAGTGATAGTGAGGATGATATTAACAATTATTTAAGCAATTTTTCTTATAATTATCCGGCTAGTCAATATCCTAGTGCTAAAAGTAATTGCGATTCTAAATCTGGATTTTATTCTGAAAATGGTGCTTGTATTATTAGAAATGAAGTTAGTTCTAATGAAGTATATTATAAAGTTATTCTTTATTTAGTTATTGATTTTCCGTTCTTTAATTATAATCCAGTTATCCCAATTTCTGGCGAGACAGAGGTTATTGTTTTACCTTATTAACATGTTCTATTATTATTTGGTGGTGATTTAAGATGAAAGATGCTTTTGGTGGTTCTTTTATTATAACTATTATTTTGACTTTTTTTGTTATATTTATTTGTTTTATGACTGTTTCAATTAGTTTTGCAAAAACATTTAGAGTGAAGAATGGTGTTGTCAATTACATAGAGCATAATAAAGGGTATACTGTTGAGGAAATTGATGCTTATTTATATGAGGTAGCATATTCTTATCCGAAGGATAGGTATCCTAAAGTATTAGAACATTGCAATTCTCAAGGTGGTAATTTAACTGAGCATGGTGTTTGTATAGTTTCAAAGAATAGTGGTTCTTATTATAAAGTTTTTGCTTATATTGTTATGGATTTTCCTTTGTTTAATGTAGGTATTGCGATACCTATTGGTGGTGAGACAAAAATTATAAATAACGCATAGAGTGGAGGCAGAATAGTGAATGTCATTGTTAGTAATTTGAATGGTAAAAAATTTGTTAATTTAGATATTGATGTTATTAAGTCTATTACGGGAGAGTTTACTGTTGATGAGATTGTGCAGTCTTTTTCTAATTTTTTCTTTAATAGAATGTTTTTAGATATTACATCAATTAAAGATTATACTAATGTTAATAATTTAAAGGCTTTATCTATAGGTTTAGATGTTAGTAAAATAATATTACTTTTACCTAATGATAATAATGTTGTTAATTCTGATTCTTATATTTCTAAATTAATTAGTATGGGAATTTATAATTTTGCTCGAACTGAAGATGAATTAAAATATTTATATGATAATCCTAATAGTTACAAGGATGTAGCTCATTTACAAAAAATTGATGAGTATTCTATGGTGATGACACCTGAAGTTGGCGGTGTTGATAAAAATTTCGATGTAGTCGATTCTGGAGTTAAAATTATTGGAATAAAAAATTTTACTAGTCATGCGGGAGCTACTAGTTTAATTTATATGTTAAAGAAACAGTTATCAAAAAATTATTATACTGTAGCAATAGAAATTAATAAACGAGATTTTATGTTTTTTAATGATAAAGATATGATTAGTTGTAAAGCTAATGAATTAAATAATTTGTTATTAAAATATAAAGGCGTTAATGTTCTTTTAATTGATTTAAATGATTTGGATCTTGCTACCGTTTATAGTGTTTGTTCTGATGTTGTTTTTTTAATGGAATCCTCAACTTTAATGATTAATAAGGCGGTGATGTTAGACAATCGTTGTTTTAATAAAATTGCTGATCAAAAAGTAATTTTAAATCGTTCCTTATTGAGTAATAAAGATGTTAAACAATTGAGTTTTGAAACAGGGATTAATTTTTTTGGAGTGTTACCTCCTTTGAATGATAGGTTAGATAATTTGGAGATTTTATTTCCCATTTTAAATAAATTAGGATTGTATAGAAGTATTGATTAATTATTTTTTTGTTGATAAGTCTTCAAATTTATGAAGATTTTTTTTATTTGTAATATATTTCAATTTATTAATATTTTATAAATTATAAAACTAAATTCTTTTTAAGTATTTTACAACCATTGAAATTCATGTTATACTTTTATATAAGGTATAGGAGATGATTTGTTTGAAAAAACTTATTATAATTGATGAATCTGATAATAACAAAGAGAAGAATCATTTTAAAAGATTGATAAATAATAAAATTTTTGAATGGTTATTATATATGGTAGGTTATGCAATTGTTTTAATAGCAGTGTCTTGTATGTTTAAGGATTCTTTTTATATTAATAATCAGTATTATGGATTATATGCTTTATTAGCAGCAGTTATAATATATATTCTAAATCAAACTATTAAGCCGGTATTATTTTATTTAACGTTGCCTATTACAGCTCTTTCGATGGGATTGTTTTATCCTATTATCAATGTATTAGTATTATATATTACTAGTTTTATATTGGGAGATAATTTTCAGATACAAGGGTTTATAATACCGTTTGTTATTGCAGTTGTTATATCAGTACTTAATATGTTGATGGAAGGTATGATAATAAAGCCTATTATTTATAAAGGAAAGGAGTAAAAATGAATAGAGTATTTATACAGTTAGGGCCATTAACTATTTATTGGTATTCAGTATTAATATTAGTAGCGGTATTAATAGGATATAATATAATTGTTAATTATTGTAAAAAGTTAGGTTATCAGACATCTAATATTATTGATATGTTGTTTTCTTTGGTGATATGGGCTATAGTTGGGGCTAGACTTTATTATGTTATTTTTAATTTTTCGGCTTATGAGGATAATTTGCTTGGAATATTTATGCTTTGGGAAGGTGGCCTAGCTATTTATGGGGCTATAATAGCTGGGGTTCTTTATATTGCTTATTATTGTGTAAAAAAGAAATTGAACTTTATTAAAATGCTAGATATATTTTCGTTATCATTATTATTAGGTCAAGCGATTGGTAGATGGGGAAATTTCTTTAATAGTGAGGCCTACGGCGGTATTACTACTTATGAAGCATTAAAGAGTTTTATGATACCGGAATTTATTATTCAAGGTATGTATATTGATGGTGCATATCGTCAGCCAACTTTTTTGTATGAATCACTATGGTGCTTAATTGGAGTATTTATATTAATGTGGATTCGAAAAAAATATTCTAATATAGTAGGTAAACAAATATGTTTTTATTTAATTTGGTATGGTGTTGGAAGATTTTTTATTGAAGGATTAAGAAGTGATTCTTTATATTTAGGTGATTTTAGAATTAGTCAAATTGTTTCGGTTATAATGATTGTAATAGGTATTGTTGGTAGTATAGTTATTTGGAGAAAAAAAAGAATTCCAACTAGTAGTAAAGTAGTAGGAGGTAATGATGGTAGAATATAATACGATTATAATAGGGGCTGGTATTAGTGGAATTAGTTGTGCGATTTATTTGAAAAGAGCTGGGATTAAGACATTAATATTAGAAAATGATATGCCTGGAGGCCAATTAAATAAGGCTAGTGTAATTGAGAATTATCCAGGATATGTATCAATTGGTGGAACTGAGTTATCAATGATGCTTTTAGAACAAATACAGAATTATGATGTAGATTTAGTTTATGATGATGTAAGTAAGATTGATTATGATAAAAAGATAATTACAGTTGGAGATACTAAATATAGTTATAAACATTTGGTATTTGCAACGGGTAGAAGAGAGCGAACTTTGGAATTAAAAAATGAAGAAAAATGGTTAGGTAGAGGGATTAGTTTGTGTGCTACTTGTGATGGAGCTTTATATAAAGAGAAAGATGTTATTGTAATTGGTGGTGGAAGTAGTGCGGTATCGGAAGCTATTTATTTATCTAATATATGTCATAAGGTTTATTTGATTTATCGTGGTTCTAATTTAAGGGCTGAAGAGATACTTAAGGAGAGAATAGAAAGGATAAGTAATATTGAGATTATCTATGAAGGAATTGTTTCTTCTTATTGGGTTGAAGATGATAAATTAAATGGAGTTTGTTTAGATAATGGTATGAAGATAAAGGCAAGTTGTGTCTTTTTGGCGATAGGGCATATTCCTAATAGTGAGTTATTTATTGGTGATAAAAATAGTGGTTATATTAAAGTAAATGAAGCTGGTGAAACTAGTATTAATGATGTATATGCTTGTGGTGATGTTATAGATAAAAATGTATATCAGTTAATTACGTCTAGTAGTGAAGGGGTATTAGTTGCTAGTAGTATAATTAAGAAGAGTTAGTAATAAGTATTTTATACAAATAATACTTATAGATAATTTTAGTATTGGTTAGAGAATTAGGTAGGTAAGGAGGTTTCGTTTTATGAAGAGTGATGTAGGATTAAGTGGTATTTTGATTGGAATTTTATATTTTGTTTTAGGAGTAGTATTTTTTGCGGCTACGGAAGAGTTGATTAGGACTTTTAATTATATATTGGTTTGTATATGTGCTATTATTGGAGTAATACAATTAGTACAGTTTTTTTGGGGGAAGAAGTATCAAGAAAATAATTATACTGATTTGTTACTAGCTGTAGTATTTATATGGGTTAGTTTAATTTTATATGTATATTATGGTTTTATGATAAATATATTACCAATATTATTTAGTCTTTATTTATTTGTTATGGCTTGTGATATGTTTGTTAATTTTATTAAATTAAAGGGGAGTGTTGCTATTAATAGACATAAATATTTATTGCTATCAATAATAGCTTTGTTAATAGGTTTGTTATTAATTTTTAATCCGGGTAGTATAATAATTACTTATTTAAAAATTACTGGTATATATTTAATATTAGTGTCTATATTATATTTTATGGATTTTTTTAAAAGGGTTAAGAAATAGTTTAAAAGTATTTCTTTCTTTTTGGGATTTTATAGGGGTGATATATCATTATGTTTAGGAATGTTAATGAAGAAAAAAAGATGAATGGTTTATTTTTTCTTTCTTTGTTATTAAATTTTATTTTATTTATTGTTATTATTGTTTTGATTCCTGATTTTAGTAGAGAGCCTTCTAGTGAAAATATTGCATCTGATGTTCCACTTATTTTGGGAGATTTTAAGCTAAGTTATCGAAATAGGTTAGAGTTATTGAATAAAAATAATAATTGTCAGTTAGAGAAATCTAATTATTTATTTTTAGGGGATTCTATTACTAATAGATACGAAATAAATAAGTATTTTTCTGATATTCCTTTTGTTAATAGTGGTGTAGAGGGAAATAAAACTTCTGATATTTTAGCTGATATGCAAGGAAGAATTTATGATTATAATCCGACTAAAGTTTTTTTACTTATTGGTACTAATCAATTAGAATTTGAAAGTGAAGACGAAATATTTGAAGGAATTGAAAGTATTGTTGAAGAAATTAAAGATAATAGACCATTTGCGACTATTTATGTGGAATCTATTTATCCGGTAAATAGTAATATTAATGGGCCGGCGAGAAAGAAAAGTAATGAGAAAATAAAAAATATTAATAATAGAATAAAGGAATATTCATTGAATAACAATGTTATTTATATTGATGTTTATTCGTCATTGTTAGATAATGATGGTAATTTGAATAAGAAATATACTATTGATGGTCTTCATTTAAGTGATGATGGTTATGAAAAAGTAAGTGAAATTTTAAAAAAATATGTTAAAGAATGTTAAAAATTCTTTTTTTTTGGTTTTAAAAATGATATAATTTTGTATAAGAATAGGAAGGGTGTCTTAATAAGTAAAGGTAAGGGACACATATGTTAAAAAAGAATAATAATGTAAGACAATCTAATTTTGAAGTGATGCGGATTATTTCAATGCTATTTGTAGTTATGTGGCATTTAATTTTGCATGGTGGATTGTATGAGGTTGGGGGAACGGTTAAGTTTGTTTTGGAATTTTTTGTATTGTTTGGTGTAGTACATATTAATTCTTTTGTTTTAGTAGCAGGTTATTTTCAATATAATAAAGAATTTTCTTTAAGGAAATTTTTGAAAATAGTAATACTTACTTGGTTTTATAAAGTTTTATTTGTATTATTATTTTATTTTTTGGGACTTGCTGATATAACTAAAGTGGAGTTATTAAAGGAATTATTACCAATTGATTTTAGGGATTATTGGTATATAAATTGTTATTTGTTATTGTATTTGTTAACTCCTTGGTTAAATAAATTAATTAGGTGTATGAGTCAAAAAGAATATCGAAAGTTATTAATAGTAGGATTTGTTGTTTTTTCTATTATTCCTTTAGTTACTAATCAGGGAACTGTTGCGAATAATGGTTATACGATTGTTCATTTTATGTATATGTATTTGATTGGTGCTTATTTAAGAAAGTATCCAATTGATAAAAATGTTCATTTTATAAATTATTCTAAGAATAAGAAGCAAATTCTTTTTCTCGCTATTTCGTTATTTTGTTTAATATTTAATTTTATGACTTTACAGTTTTCACATTCTTTAGTAGTAATGGATAATTCTTTGTTGAGAGAAATTGGAAGTTATTTATTTAATAATAATCGGTTATATAGTAATCCGGTAGTTATTGTTCAATCTATCTTTTACTTTTTATATTTTTCTACTTTGGAAATAAAAAATTCGAAAATTAATTTTGTCTCAAGGGTAGTGTTGGATGTTTATTTAATACATGAGAATTATTATATGATATTTTATATTTATGAGGTTTTACAAACGAAGATATGGGGACAATTTGGTTTATATAATTTGATTTTACTTGTTATTATGTGGACTTTAATTATTTTTATTGCTTGTATTTTATTGGGATTAATTAGAGATTTTATTTTTGATTTTGTAGGTAGAAGGCGATTATTTGTAAAGACACAAGATAAATTTTATAATTATTTAGAAAGATTTTAGTGTAATAAAATAACTAGAAATTAATTTTTTTGTAAAAAAGTACTTTAAAAAGGGGAAATATGTGATATAATAGGCAAGGATTAAAAAAAGAGGTGTGATGTATTATGAATATTAGAAATATTGCTATTATAGCTCATGTTGACCATGGTAAAACTACTTTAGTGGATCAATTATTAAGAAAATCAGGGACTTTTCGTGAAAATGAAGAAGTAGAGACTAGAGTAATGGACTCTAATGATATTGAAAAGGAAAGAGGTATTACGATTTTAGCTAAAACAACGGCAATTAATTATAAAGGAACACGTATTAATATTTTGGATACTCCAGGACATGCTGATTTTGGTGGTGAAGTAGAGAGAATTATGAATATGGTGGATGGTGTTCTTTTGGTTGTTGATGCATATGAGGGAACAATGCCACAAACAAGATTTGTATTAAAGAAGGCATTAGATGCTAAGGTTAAACCAATAGTTGTTATTAATAAGGTAGATAAGCCAACAGCAAGAGTAGAGAAAGTATTAGATGAAGTACTTGATTTATTTATTGAATTAGGGGCTGATGATGAACAAATTGAATTTAAGACGGCTTATGTATCAGCTTTAAATGGGACTGCTAGTTTAGATTCAGATATTTCTACTCAGCAAGAGAGTTATGATGGTTTATTTGACTTGATATTAAGTGAAATTCCAGCTCCTGAAGTAAATAAAGAGGGTAATTTGCAATTTCAACCAGCTTTGTTAGATTATAATGATTTTGTTGGTAGAATTGGTATTGGTAGAATTAAATCAGGAACTGTAAAGGTTAATGAGATGGTATCTTGTGTGAGATTAGATGGTAGTATTAAGCAATTTAGAATTCAAAAATTATTTGGTTTTATGGGGCTTAAGAGAGTTGAGATTGAGAGTGCTCAAGCTGGGGATATAGTGGCGATAGCAGGGCTTGCTGATATTTCTGTAGGTGAGACAGTATGTAATGTAGGTAAAGAAGAAGCATTAACTGTCTTAAGAATTGATGAGCCAACCTTAAAGATGACTTTTATGACTAATAATAGTCCATTTGCTGGAAGAGAAGGTAAGTTTGTTACGGCTAGTAAACTAGCTGATAGATTATTTAGAGAAACACAACGAGATGTTAGTTTAAGAGTAGAACAATCTGGTAATGAATCTTGGATAGTATCAGGACGTGGAGAATTGCATTTATCAATTTTAATTGAGAATATGCGTCGAGAAGGTTTTGAATTACAAGTATCTAAGCCAGAAGTTATTTTAAAAGAAATAGATGGCGTTAGTTGTGAGCCTTATGAAGATGTGCAAATAGAAGTACCTGAAGAGTCTGTTGGTAATGTAATTGAAGCGCTAGGTAATCGCGGGGCGATTATGGATAATATGTCTAGTGTTAATGGTTTATCGCGTTTAAATTATACCGTTCCTTCACGTGGTTTAATTGGGTTTATGACTGATTTTATGACGATGACTAAGGGATATGGAATTATTAATCATACTTTTAAAGAATATGCTCCAGTCCAAGGTGTTAATGTAGGTGAGAGAAAATTAGGTGTACTTGTATCAATGGAAAATGGTAAAGCAACGGCTTATAGCTTAGGAAATTTAGAAGATAGAGGTATTATGTTTATTGAACCGGGTACAGAGGTATATGAAGGGATGATTGTTGGTGAGTGTAATCGTGATAATGATTTGGCGGTTAATGTTGTAAAGGGAAAACAACTTACAAATACTAGAGCGGCTGGATCAGATCATACAGTAGTATTAAAAAGACCTCGTCTTATTACATTAGAGTATGCGCTTGATTATATTAATATGGATGAGTTAGTAGAAGTTACGCCAGAGAATATTCGTCTTCGTAAAGAAATTCTTAATACAGAGTTAAGAAAGAAACATGATAGTAAGAAATAAAATAGGTATTAGGTAAGTCTTTAATTTTAGTAAAATGCTTATCAGTACTTTTAGTATATAATTAGAATAGAATTAGATAGTAAGATTAGTGTTTTACTATCTTTTTTTGTAAAGTGATTAAAAAGCTCGCCAAAAAGGGTAAAAGTATGATAAAATAATGTTGTAACAATTAAGGTGGTGAAGAGATGGATAATATATTTTTAGTTGTTATTACTACTTTTATAATTGCTATTATTTTAGTTGGTATTACTTTTTTGGTTACAAGAAGAAAAAGTAGTAAGAGATATAAAGAAAAAGTTGAAGAATTGGATATTGAGAAAAATCAGCTTATTAATGTAAAGATATTATCGGAGATTACGAAGGTTCGTGGGATGGTTAAAACTGATAATTTGAAGCACAAGTTAGATGAATGGGATGGTACTTTTAGTTATATTAAAGATAAGATGCTACCAACAATAACCGATGAGATTAGTGAAGTGGATTTTCTAATTGATAAGCATGATTATAAGGGTGCTGTTAAGAAAATGGCGGGAATTGAGTTAGAGATTGATAAGTTACGTCGTAAGAGTCAGAAGTTAATTGAAGAAATCCAAATTATTACTAATTCGGAAGAAAGAAATAGGGCTTTGATTACAAAGTTAAAAGTTACTTATCGTGAGTTACAAGGTAAGTTTAGTCGCTGTGAAAAGGAATATGGAGAATTAGTACCAAGAATTCAGGAAGAATTTGATAAGTTAGATAATCAGTTTCTGGCATTTGAAAATGCAATGGATAATAATGACTATGTTGAAGTTGAAAAAATAGTTATTGTTATTGAAGAGGAATTAAATAAATTAAAGGATATTTTGGATAATATTTCGTCATTATTATTGATGGCTAGTGTATTAATTCCAGGTAAGATAGAGGAAGCTAAAGTTTTATATGGCAGGATGCAAAGAGATGGATATCCAATGGATTATTTGAATGTTGAATATAATTTAGAGGAGATTACTAAAAAGACTGAAGGTATTATGAATAATATTCGTGACTTAAAAATGGAGGATGCCAATATAGAGCTTAAAACTATTTTGGATTACTTTAATTCTTTATTTGCTGATTTTGATAAAGAAAAAGAATGTAAAGATTCGTTTAAGGAAGGTTGTAAGAAGTTTAGATATAAGTTAGAGAAGGTTAATAAGGTTGTTTATGATATTTATGTTCAAATTGATGATATTAGAGTTACTTATGATTTAACAGATGCGGAGATTAATAGGTTTAGTACTTTAAATCGTAATTTAGAGGCGATTAATGATGATTTTAAAAGATTGTTGGAGCAAGGTAAATTGAAAACATTTGCTTATTCTAAATTGTATGATGAGTTAGATGGGTTAGGAATTAAGTTATCGAGATTACAAGATGATTTAGACTATCAATTAAAATCAATTACTAGTATGCAAGATGATGAATACAGGGCTAAAGAGCAATTAAATACAATCCAAGATTTATTAAAGAAAGCGAAGATGAAACTTAAAGATTATAAGTTACCAGTAATTCCTAGTAGTTATTATGTGGAATTAAAAGAGGCGCAAGATGCAATTAGGGAAATTGTTAGAGAGTTAGATAAAAAACCTATCGTTATTAAGATACTTAATATTAGGGTTGATACTGCTAGAGATTTAGTTTTTAAAATCTATAATAATACTAATGATATGATTAAGGCCTCACAGCTTAGTGAAAAAATGATACTTTATGGTAATAGGTATCGTAGTACTTATAGTGAGGTTGATCAAGGTTTAGAGAGAGCTACGATGTTATTTTATAAGGGACAGTATGAGCAATCTTTAGAGGTTTCAATGCAAGCAATTAGTTTAGTTGAAGAAAATCCCATTAGTAAGATTAAGTAATATTATTTACTTTTTTCTTATTTTATGGTAATCTTTAAATAGAGTAGATTAGAATAAAAAGGAGGCTTATTTATGAGTTTTGTAGAATTTTTGATAGAATATTATGTTTATATCTTAGTTGTGTTAATAATTTTAATAATTGGTGTAATAGGTTTTTTAGTTGATTCTAAAAATAAGGATAATAAGAAGAAAAAGAGTTCTTCTAAGGTTAGTGAGAATAATAATGATAATTTAGTACCAGATAGTACTAATGTTACTCAAGTAAATAATGAAACTATTTCCAGTCCTGCTGCTGTTAATGAACAAGTTGTTCAACCGCAAGTTGATAATGTTTCTATTTCTAATGAACAAAATGCACAAGTTATGAATGAACAACCACAGGTAGTTAATGCTGCTGCAAATCAAATAGTTTCTGAAGTTGTAGGTGTAACACCATCTTTTGATACTTCAACTAGTCAAATGGCTAATATGCAACCGCAAAATGTAAATATTGAAGTTGCTTCTGTACCAGTTCAAGACATAAATAATAATGTAGAAATGGTAAGTAATTTAGGATTAGAAAATGGGATGGCTAATGGACAAAATGTACAACCTTTAGTGTCAAATGTAGAAGTAAATTCGATGCCAATTCCAGAAATGAATGTTAATCAAAGTTTTCAAAGTAATTTAAATGCAACGGTTGGTATGGTTGAAACACCGCAAATGGTTGCTGTAAATCCGGAAGTAAATTCAGTATCTATGCAATCTGCAAATTCTATGCCAAATATAAATCCAATGTCAAGTATAAATTCAATGTCAAATGTAGGTTCTACCGTAGGAATGCCTAATAATTTAGGGGAAAATAACGGAATAGGGGAAATGCCTAATGTACAATTACAAATGTCAAATATGTCAATGAATTCTGCACCTGTTCCAAATATGAATGTTAATAGTGGAATGGAAAATTCGCAGATGATTAATCAAAATATGGCTGTAAATTCAAATATGTCTGTTACTCCTGGTGTTTCTGTTGGGGTTAATCTTGATAATGGTATGATTGGTGGACAAGCGGTACAACAGCAAGGAGTAAATGCAATTAACAATCAACAAGTAGGGATGGCAAATGGAAATCAATCATCAAATGTATCTAATGGAATTGAACCAAATACTAATGTAGCTGAAAATAGTAAAAATACTAGTAATTTGCAAGGAACTGGAATGGGAGTTTATACTTCTGATGGTTCGCAACCATTTGATATTTCTAGTATGTTTGCTAATAATCAGTAAAGATATTTGTAGAAAGGATTTTTTATGAATGATAATGATTTAATGAGAAATTCAGACTCCCAAAATACTTATCATGCTACTAGTAATTTAAATACGGCGATTGAGAATCCACAAGTTAATATTAATAGTGCTATGGGAGTTAATCTTCAGAATGGAGATAGTAATTATAATGTTAATCAGGATTTAGTTAATAATGTTGCTAATTTTAATAATGGTTATGATATTAATCAAAATCAATTTAGTAGTAATTTTAATACTAATCAATATGATACTTCCCAAAATTTTAATGTTGTTAATGATGAAGTAGGGACTAGTCAATATGGTAATGTTGGTTCACATTCACAGTTTATTCCAAATACTAATGATACTATTGGTAATGATGTTAGTTTATATAATAATGAAGATTTTTCAAATAATGAGCATTTAGATAACGTAAAATATGAACCAACAATGGTAGAAAAAAAGAAACCTGATTCAGGTTTCAAACTTTCTAAAGAATTTAAAATTATGATGGTTATTGTATTTATTTTAATTTTGTTTGTTTTGGTTATGCCATATGTTTATGATTTTTTTAAAGAATTAGAGCTAGTAATTACTAGTGGATAGTTCTACTATTTTATCATAATTATCATCAGTGGCCATAATATTTTTATGAAGTTGATGACATTTTTCACACTTATAAATAATTTTATAAGTGTTTTTAAATTTTTCTATAGATATAGGTTTTAGTAACCCATGACAGGTATTTTGACGGTCACCTGGATTAATATCAACATGTTTTGAATAGAGGCAGTATGGGCAATGATCACGGGCTGTATAATTTAATTTTTCAACTTTTTTATAACAATTTTCACAAATAAATTGTTCATCTCGCATATTAAATTTTTTCATTGTATTTAATGTCCTTTCTTTAATATCTATAAATTGATTTATTATATAGTTAAAATCAATTTAAGCATTTTTAACAAATAAATTATTTATAAATTAAATTATAACATTCTTAGAATAGAAAGTAAAATAGTTAAATAATATATATTATAAATATTAGTAAGTGGTGATCTAATTGAAAAGAGTATATTTTTTTTTGATTAAGGGTTTAGTATGTATTATTTTATTTTTAGGTTTAGGTATAGCTTGTAAACTTAATGTTGATTATAAGAATTATATTTATGAAAAGGTATATCAAGATCATTTTGATTTTTCTGGTTTTAAAGATTTATATAATAAATATTTTGGGGGGATATTTCCAATTGAAAATATTTATTTTGAAAAGGCAAAGCTAGTTTTTAATGAGAAATTAGTTTATCAGGGAGTAGAATCTTATGAGGATGGGGTTATGCTTAGTGTTGGTTATAATTATTTAGTTCCCGCTGTTAATAGTGGAATAGTTGTATATTTAGGTGAAAAAGACAAGTATGGTAATGTAGTGATAGTTGAGGGAGATAACGATATCGATATTTGGTATGGTAATTTATGTAATAATATGGTTAAGCTTTATGATGTAGTTTCTAATGGTGACTATTTGGGAGAGTCTTGCGATAATAAAATTTATATTGTTTATACTAAGAAAAATGAGTTTTTGAGTTATGAAGATTATTTAGATTAAATTTAATAATTGGTTATGATATAATGGTGTTAAGTGGGTGGATTGTATGAGGCAATTAATGGAATTAGATGGTGTTGGAACTAAAACTAGTTTACTTTTAAATAAGTTAGGTATATATACTGTTGAAGATTTGATTTATTATTATCCTAAAAGATATGATGTTTTAAAAAGAAGTAATATGGATTATGTTTTAGATAAGGATAAAGTAATTTTAGATGGGATTGTTGAAGGACAACCAACGATAGTGCAGTTATCAACTAAGTTAAAAAAAGTTATTTTTAGAATTGTTGATGGAAGAGGAATGTATAATGTTGTTGTTTTTAATCAGGTATATTTACTTAAAGAATTAAAGTATGGTATGAATGTTATTATTATTGGTAAGTATGATAAGTTAAGAAATACTATTGTCGCTAATGAAGTTAGAGTTGGAAAATTACCTAAGAATCCACAAATAGAAGCTATTTATGGTGCAACAGATGGGTTGAATAGGAAAATGATAACTAAGTTTATTGATACAGCATTAAAAAGTGATATTCAAATTATTGATTACATTCCTGATTATATTGGGGATAGATATCATTTTCCAGATAAGTTATGGTCAATTAGGCAAATACATCACCCAGTTAATGAACTTAATTATAAAAGGGCTAAGCAAAGATTAAAATATGAGGAATTTTTTTGGTATCTTTTAAGGGTACGGTATTTAAAGTATTGGAGTATGAATAATTGTGAATTTTCGGTTAAGAAGATTTTTGATAATAGTAAAGTTAGTGAATTTATTAAGAGATTAGGTTTTGAATTGACAATTGATCAGATTAAGACTATTGAGGAAATAAAGAGAGATATTACTTCTGGGAAGCAAATGAATCGTTTTGTTCAAGGAGATGTTGGTAGTGGTAAGACAATTGTAGCTTTTATTGCTAGTTATATGAATTTTTTGGCTGGTTATCAGTCGGCATTGATGGTACCAACTGAAATTTTGGCTGTTCAGCATTATCAGAATGCATTAGAATTATTTGAGGATACAGGTGTAAAAGTAGTTTTATTGACTTCTAGTCTTACTAAAAAGAAGAAGGATAATGTATTGAAACAAATTAATAATGGAGAAGCTGATTTTATCATTGGTACTCAGTCTTTAATTCAAGAAAATGTTTCTTATAAAAATTTGGGGTTAATTATAGCTGATGAACAACATCGATTTGGGGTTAATCAAAGAAAATTATTGAAAGAAAAGGGAAGTAATCCTGATGTTTTGTCGATGAGCGCTACTCCTATACCTAGAACCTATGCTTTGACTATTTATGGAGATATGGATATATCTAGCATTAAAACTAAACCAATAGGAAGAAAAGAAGTAAGTACTTTTTACAAAAAAGAAGAAGACATGTTGGAAGTTTTGAAAATGATGAAAAGTGAAATTGATAAGGGACACCAAGTATATGTGATAGCCCCAGCAATTGAAAATGAAGATTCTGAAGAGTTGAATAATGTGAATAAGTTGGCGGAAAAAATGGAATGTGCTTTTGGAAAAATTTGTAAGATTGGGTGTGTTCATGGTCGGTTGGATAATGAAGAAAAAGCGAATATTATGAGTGATTTTGAAAGTGGAAAGATTAAAATACTTATTTCTACTACTGTAATAGAGGTAGGAGTTAATGTTCCGAATGCATCAATGATTGTAATTTTTCAAGCTAATTTATTTGGTTTATCAACTTTACATCAATTAAGAGGAAGAGTCGGGAGAGGTAGTATTCAAAGTTATTGTATTTTAATATCAAAAGATCCTTGTGATAGATTACAAATTATGGAGAAGACTAATGATGGTTTTGAGATTAGTGAGTATGATTTTAAAAATAGAGGAGAAGGAGATTTGTTTGGAGTTAGACAAAGTGGACAGGCAGAATTTAAATTGGCAGATTTGAGAAAAGATTTTGAATTATTAGTAAGGGTAAAAAAGGATGCAGATGAATTTTTTGATAATTATTTTACTGATGATAAATATCAGGAATTTCGTTATTACTTGGAGATTGATAAAGGATTAAATTAAGTGAATTAACAACAGCTTTTTAGTTATGAAAACGGTTGTTTTTTCTCTTTTTTTGTGATATACTTTATTTTAATAAGGTAGGAGGTATATAATGAAGCAATTTGTTAAGAAATATAGTTTGGTATTATTAATGGTTTTGGTATTATTTTTATTCCCAGTGCAGGCTAAAGCATTAACTTATACTGGGGATAAAAATGATACTCACGTTTGTTTTAATTTAACCAATGGTAATTATGGTGGAGGTTTTGTTGGATTTGGAGGTACTTGTCCTTCTGGGTATGCGATAGAGTATGTTAAAGTAATTAATAATAAGCATGCATATTGTGTTCAATGGGGATTGGAAATTTGTTCTAAAAATTATGAGGTTGATAGTAGTTGGAGCAAAGATTCTAAGAGCGCTATTGCGGCTGGAATGATGGCAAAGGAAATGTCAGATTTAGTAAGTGATGGGGCTGAAAGATACGAGCAGGTTGGTGCTGTCTTAAATACATTTTTTAATAAAAGAGTTTATGGTGGTACTTCATACAATTTTTATAATACTAATAATCGTGTCCGTCAAGTTTATGATCAGGCTGTGGAATATGAATCTAATTTAAAATTAAATACAAGTATTCCGGCACCTCAATTTAGTCTTTTAAATGGTACTTTGAATGAATCTAATGGTTATTATATATCTGATAAGATTGTTATGAATAATTTATATGCTACATATGGTGGTGTACCTAAGTATGATGGTCAAGTTACTTATGTTTTGAAAGCTACTTCGACAAGTGGAACTGCTCAAATTTGTACTAGAATGGGAAGTAATTGTAGCGATTCTGTTACGATTGAGCCAAAGACGGATGGTGAACAGTATAGTTTTTATGTAAAGGTATCTGGTAGTGATTTAAAAGCTAGTAGTACTGTTACGGTTAGTGTATCCGCTTCAAATACAAGTGTATATCCTACAATTATTAGATATAATAATACTGATTGTACTAATAGTCAACATTTAGTAACGGTAGATTCTTCAACTATTAGTCGTACTGGTGGTAAGTCTATTAGATTACTTATACCAAATACTGTAAATCATATGATTGTTGCTAATAAGGTTGATGAATATGGTAATAGTTTAGAGGGCTCAACGCTTGAATTATATCAAGATTATGAAGCTAGTGGCAAAAAGTTGTTAGCAGATAATAGTGGTGGTAGTTCTAGTATCACTTATACTAGTCCTAATGTTGCTGAAAATGATGATGATTTCTTTAAACATGATTATTATTTAGTTGAAAAAAGTGCTCCTGATGGTTATGTTTTAAGTGGGAGTGTAAATCACTTTTATCGTATGAATTCTATTTCTAATGGTAATGGTAATGTTTGTTATTACGTTGGTAATGATGGTGAAGAACCTACGAAAGTTGATAGTGAATTTTGTAATTTTGATAACTATGTATATAAATGTCAAAGTTCAGAGGGGGGAAATCCTGTTGATTTAAATGATTCTGGAAATTGTGAGTTTTCATCAACTAATCAGGATGAAGATGCGAGTACAACAGTTACTTATGAAAAAATTTGTTATAATATATCTGGAAATACTAAAGCTGATGATGGGTATTGTAGTAATAAAGGTAATTATACCAAGGTCACTACTTCTAGTGGTAATTTAATTGTAACGCAAGTAAATAATAAGAATACTATTAAAATTAGTAAAAAGGCTGTTGGTGGTAATGAGGAAGTAAATGGTGCTAGTTTAAAAATTTGTACAGCTTCTAGTTATGAAAGCCAAAAAGATAGTTGTGATCCTGCTAAGACTATTGATGGAGTGGAGATGAGTTGGATTTCTATTGATAAGCCTTATGAATTCGTGGGAGTTCCTAAAGGTGATTATTATATTATTGAAATTACGCCACCTAGAGGATACATTAAAGCTACTACTGCTACATCTTTCTCTATTGATGAAAAAGGGAATGTGAAATCAGGCGATACAGTTATTACTAATGAAGAATTTTTAAAGGGCGAAAAGGCAATTGTTATTGAAAATGATGTTAATTTTATTACCATTAGTAAGTTGGATATTACGACAGCAAAGGAGTTACCTGGTGCTACTATTAGCATTTGTCAAACGTATATCGATGAAAATGATGAACTACAAATGGTTGTTGATCAATATACAGGTGATTGTGCGGAAGCTGTTTTAGAAGGTGGAACTGCTGCTAGTTGGGTATCAACTGATGAACCTAAGAAAATTATTGGTCTTCCAGCTGGAACTTATTACCTAGTAGAAAAAATTGCTCCTACAAATTATACAACGGCTGAGTCAGTATTATTTACTTTAAAAGATGATGGTACATTAGTGGATGCATTTGGTAATTCTTTAGCTGATAATAAGTTGGTTATGTATGATATGCCTATTATAGAAATTCCGACTGGTTCATTATCTACTTATATAGTTGGGGGGATATTTGTTTTAGTTATAGCTTTAGGAATAGGTAGTTATTTATATTTAAGAAAAACTAAAACACCAGTAGGAGAAGACAGTAAAAAAGTTCGTAAAAGGAAAATACATAAGTAATAAAAAGTTTAATAAAGTTAATAAATCTTTATTGGCTTTTTTCTTTGCTTATATTTAAAATTTATAGTATAATTGATATCAAGAAGGTGATTTGGATGAAAGTTATATTTATTAAAGATTTAAAGAAACAAGGAAAAGTTAATGAAATAAAAGAAGTTAGTGATGGTTATGCGACTAATTTTTTGATTAAGAATGGTTATGCAGTTAAGTATACTAAAACTAGTTCAAATATTTTAAATGAAGATATTAAGAAAAAACATGCTATGGAAGAAAAAGCTATAGATGATGCTAATAAATTGAAACAAAGGTTAGAAAAAATTACTTTGGAATTTAAGGTTTCAGCTAATAATGGTAAGGTATTTGGTAGTGTTAGTAGTAAGCAGATTAGTGAAGAACTTAGTAAAAAGGGAATAGCAGTTGATAAAAAGATGATAGTTACTGAGGGTAGTATCAGTTCTTTAGGTACTCATATTGTAATTATAAATTTACATAAAAAAGTAAAGGCGGAATTACAGATTAAATTAGTACAAAAATAGGAGGATTGGTTATGAATAATGGTGGTTTGCCTCATAATATTGAAGCTGAGATGCGTTTGATTGGTTCGGTTTTTTACTCTTATGCATCTTTGCAGAAAGTATGTGAAGAAGTAAGTAGTGAGGTTTTTTATTTAGATAGTCATAGTAAAATTTTTGAAGTAATAAAAAGTTTATATCAAGATAAGAAACCAGTAGATGTAGGAACTGTTACTTCAGAAATTATTAATCGGGGTAATTTATTACAAATTGGTGGAGTAGAATACTTAAATAGCATAGTTGAAAGTGTTGCGACGGGGGCTAATGTAGGGTACTATATTGATATTGTTTTAGAGAAGTTTACCTTAAGAAGGATGATTGAGGCAGCGACAGCTATTATTACAAATGCTAATCAACCTGATGTTAAAGTGGGAGAAGCTGTAGAGCAAGCTGAAAAAAGTATTTTAAATATTTCTAAATTACGTAGGACGGCTGAATTTAGAACTGTTCAAGAAGTTTTGGATAAGGCTCAAAATGATTTGGAGAGTTTAGCTAAGAATAAGGGGCGTGTTACTGGTCTTACAACGGGATTAATTGATTTAGATAATTTAACTAATGGTTTTAGTCCAACACAGATGATTATTGTAGCAGCTCGTCCAGCTGTAGGTAAGACGGCTTTTGCTTTAAATATTGCTTGTGCTGCAGCTAAAAGTACTAAGAAAAATATTGCGGTGTTCTCACTGGAAATGCCGGCCGAGCAGTTGATTATGAGAATGATTAGCTCTCTAGGACAAGTAGATAATAAAAAATTACAAACGGGGCGATTAGAGAATGAAGATTGGCGTCGAATTAATGAAGCTATTAGTCAACTAGCCGATACTAATATATTTTTCCATGATGCTGGTGGTGTTACAGCTAGTGAGATTAAGGCTAAATGTAGGAGGTTGTCTACGCAAGGAGAAGGATTAGGATTAGTTATTATAGACTATTTGCAGTTAATTGATTCTTCTTCTAAATATTCTGGAAGTAGGCAACAAGAGGTTTCTGAAATATCAAGAAATTTAAAGACAATGGCATTAGAGTTAGAGGTACCTGTTATAGCGTTGTCACAATTATCAAGAAATGTTGAAAAAAGAGAAGATAAGAAACCAGTACTTAGTGATTTGAGGGAATCTGGAGCGATTGAACAAGATGCTGATATTGTTGCAGCTTTACATGCTCCTGATGTAGAAATGCCTGTAGATGATAATTTACCAGTACCAATTCAATTGGTAATATTGAAACATCGTAATGGGCCAATTGCAACAATCGATATGTTATTTAAGAAGAAAACTTCTACTTTCTTATCAATTAAGAGAGATGGTGAAAAGAATGCAAAATAAACAATTTAGATTATCATATATAATAGTGATAGTTTTAATTGGGGTATTGGTGTTTGGATTAGGGTTTACTAGTTATAGGCGAAAAGTTCCGGTTGAAGTGTATCAAGTATATATAGACGGAAAAATGATAGGTACAGTGGCGAATGAAGAGGCTTTTGATGAATATATTAATCAAAAGCAAGACGCTATTAAAGAGAAGTATGGTGTTGATAAAGTTTATATGCCTAATGGGGTAACTATTAAAGCAGTTACAACTTATGATTCTAATACTGATACTAATGAAGAGATCTATCAAAGGATAGTTAATTTGAAGCAATTTACAATTAAAGGAACTATGATTACAATTGATAATGTAGAACAAGAAGATTATGAAACTAAATATATTTATACCTTGAATAAAGAAATATTTGATGAGGCTGTTGTTCAGTTGATTCGTTCTTTTGTAGAGGAAGAAGAATATGAGGCTTATATGGCGGGAACGCAGAAGGAGATAGTTGATACTGGTAGTGTTATTAATAATATAGATATAGATGAGGATATTACTTATAAGAAGGCTTATATATCAATTGATGAAGATATTTTTACTGATGCTTCGGATTTAGCTAAGTATTTGTTATATGGAACTTTAGATAAGCAGTCGACTTATGTGGTAAAAGAAGGAGATACGGTTGAGACGGTTGCGAATGCTAATAAGCTTAATGTTCAAGAATTTTTGATTGCTAATGATGATATTCCTAGCGTTAATGCGTTATTGTATGCTGGTAAGGAAGTTAATGTTGGTTTAATTGATCCGGTTATTAGTATTGTGGTAGAAGTAAATAGTGTTAAAGATGAAGAAAAAGCTTTTGGAGTTAGTGTTAAGTATGATCCTAATGAGTTACAAGGGGTTGAATATGTTACGCAAGAAGGAGAAAACGGTTTATATAGGGTAAGTCGTGAGTATGAATATATTAATGGGCAATTGACAGGTACAATTACGCTTAACTCGGTAGAATTAAAGCCAGCTGTTGATAAGGTTATTGTTAAAGGCGATAAAGAAGTTCCACATATTGCAGACTTGACTTATTGGGCATGGCCGACAGATACTCCTTATACGATTACGACTTATTATGGTTATCGTTGGGGAAGTATGCATGCAGCAATTGATATTTATGGCCCTGGACATGGCTCTGGAATATATGCAGCTAATAATGGTACAGTTGTGGCGGCAGCAGGTGGTTGTGTAGTTGGTAATTTAAGCTGTAATGGTAGACGAGGTAATTATGTTATGATTAATCATAATATTGGTAATTATTACACTGTTTATATGCATATGGCATCAGTTAATGTAAAAGTTGGTCAAGTAGTTAGTCGCGGTCAGAAGATTGGTACGATGGGAAATACGGGAGAAGTTTATCCAGTGCCATCAAGTTATAGGCCTTATAGTGGTACGCATTTGCATTTTGCTACTTATATTGGTCATCCTAATCATGGAAGTCCTTTTAATCCATTTAATTTATATTAATGAGAGTTATTGTTTTATCCTCTGAAAGTAAGGGGAATACGACCTATATTGAGTGTAATGATACTAAAATACTTATTGATATGGGAAATACATGTAAGTATGTTGTTAATAAATTAGAAGGAATTGGGATTAAGGCAGAAGAGATAGATGCAATATTTATAACACATACGCATTCTGATCACGTTAAGGGGTTAAAAGTATTTTTAAAGAAGTATGGTACGAAAGTTTATTTTACTAGAATGATGAAAGATGAGCTTGAATATGTTGATAATTATGAATTAATAGATAAAGATGAGATTAAGTTAAAAGATTTGATTATGCATATTATTAAGACTTCTCATGATGTGGCCGACTCTGTCGGCTATGTCATTGAGGGGGATAATAGAGGGATTGTTTATATTACTGATACTGGGTATATTAATAATAAGTATTTTAATTTACTAAGTAATAGAGAAGTATATATATTAGAGAGTAATCATGATATAGAAATGTTAAATAATGGGTCTTATTCTTTTAAATTAAGGCAGAGAATATTAGGTGATAAGGGGCATTTATCGAATTATGATAGTGCAAGATATTTATCTAGTTTTATTGGTGATAAGACGAATACTATTGTTTTGGCTCATTTATCAGAAGAAAATAATACTAGGGATTTGGCTTATAAAACATTAAAGCAAAGACTAGATGATAATAATCAATTGGTAGATAGAATTATGATTGCTAAGCAAGATGAAGAGACGGAGGAAATTTTAGTATGATAAAGATTATTTGTGTTGGTAAAATTAAAGAGTCTTTTTATCGGGATGCAATAGCTGAATATATGAAGAGGCTTAGTAAATATCATAAGGTAGAAATTATTGAGGTAATGGATAGTAATATTAAACAAGAGAAAGATTTAATCTTAAAAAAACTTGATAAAAAAGATTATATTGTGACGATGGAGATAGAAGGAAGACAACTTAATTCAGTAGAATTTGCTGATATGGTAGATAAAACTTTAATGAATTATGCTAATATTACTTTTATTATTGGTGGGAGTTATGGTTTAGATGATGAGGTAAAGGCTTTATCTAATTATAAGTTATCTTTTTCGAAGATGACGTTTCCTCATCAGTTGTTTAGAGTTGTTTTATTAGAGCAAATATACCGAGCATTTAAGATACAACATAATGAAAGTTACCATAAGTAGAGAAGGACTTAAATTTAGGTTCTTTTTTTTAGTTAACTAACAACGTACAAACAATTGTTTGTAAAAGTATTGACAAAGGTAGCAAAGCTAGTATATAATTGGTTTGTACGGTGAGTAAAGGAGATTAGACATGAGTAAAAATTTAGAAAAAGATAAAGCATTGGCACAGGTGATGGCTGATATTGAGAAACAATTTGGTAAAGGCGCTATTATGAAATTAGGGGAGCAAGAGAATGCTGAAGTTGAGGTAAGTCGCAGTGGTTCTTTAGCGTTAGATATAGCTCTAGGTGTAGGTGGATATCCAAAGGGGCGGATTATTGAAATATATGGTCCAGAGTCTTCTGGTAAAACGACTTTTGCCTTACATGCGATAGCTGAGGTGCAAAAAGCAGGCGGGAGAGCGGCTTTTATTGATGCGGAGCATTCAGTTGATCCGGTTTATGCGGAAAATTTAGGGGTTGATATAGATGAATTATTATTATCACAACCTGATACTGGTGAGCAAGCATTAGAGATTTGTGATGCGTTAGTTAAGAGTGAAGCGGTTAATATTATTGTAATTGATTCAGTAGCAGCGTTAGTTCCACAAGCGGAAATTGATGGTGAAATGGGTGATACCCATGTTGGATTGCAAGCTAGATTAATGAGTCAAGCTTTAAGAAAGTTATCTGGTTCAATAAATAAGACTAATACAATTGTAATTTTTATTAATCAATTACGTGAAAAAGTTGGAGTAATGTTTGGTAATCCAGAGACGACTCCAGGAGGTAAAGCTTTAAAGTATTATTCATCTGTTCGTTTAGATATTAGAAGAGGGGAACAAATTAAGCAGGGAACTGATGTGGTTGGTAATAGTACGAAGATTAAAGTTGTTAAGAATAAGGTAGCGCCGCCATTTAAAACGGCAGTGGTTGATATTATGTATGGTACTGGTATTTCACATGAAGGGGAAGTTCTTGATTTGGCAGTAGAGGCTGGAATTGTAGATAAGAGTGGAGCTTGGTATGCTTATCATAATAATAAGATTGGTCAAGGTAAGGAGAATGCAAAATTATTTTTAGCAAATAATCCTGATGTTTTTGTCGAGATAGAAGATCAGGTAAGAGAGTGTTATGGTATCTCAATTAAGAGTAAGAAAAGTAAAGATAAAAAAGAAAAGAAAGAAAAAACTGAAAAATTAGAAAATACTTCTAAAGATGTTACTAAGTAGAATAAGACTGATGGATGATATTCATCAGTTTAATTACATATGATGTTGCTTAAACAAGAATTTGATGTTATATATGACAAAAATTATTATTGTAATTAGAAAGCGTGTTAGATGAAAAATTTAATAAAATAATTGAATTAATAGAGCAAAGAAGAAATAATGCTTACATCAAAATTAATGAAGAATTAATTTTAATGTATTTAGATGTTGGTAATTTTTTATATAATTTGCAACAAGGTAGTAAGTATGGTGATAAGATAACAACTAAGGCAGCAGAATTTATAAAAAATAATTATCCAAGTATTAAAGGTTTTACTAAAAGAAATATAGAACGGATGATTCAATTTTATAAAACGTATAAAGATGATGAGATTGCGACACCACTGGTGACGCAATTGTCGTGGTCAAATAATTTACTAATTTTGAGTGGAACTAAATCAAAAGAAGAAAGACATTTTTATTTACAATTAGCAGTTAAAAATAAATATTCAAAAAGAGAATTAGATAGGCAAATATCTTCATCATATTATGAAAGATATTTATTATCAGATGGGAAACAATTACCATCTGTTACAAAAACTATTGATGAAGATGATTATCCTAATACCAGAATATTAGATACTTATAGTTTAGAATTTTTAGATTTACCAGATAAATTTTCAGAAAATGATTTAAGAAATTCTATTATAAATAATCTTAAAAATTTTATTTTTATCTTTGAAAAGTTATTTATTCTCGAAAATTGTGATAGTATAGGTGCAAATTCAAAGCAAGAATTAAAAAAAGTACCTGAGAAAATATTAGTTTTTATTAATTGACAACTAATGTTACAAATTAATGCAAGTAATATGGTTGTCTTTTTATTTGGTTAGTTATTATTAATAGCTATAAAGAAATTTAAGTATTTTAGGTGTAAAATAGTGTAAATTGATGTGGTTTTGGGATAATGTGTGATATAATAGGTGTAACTTGAAAGGATTGATAATATGGGTTTATTTGATAAGATAAAGAAAGCATTTACAGGTAAAAAGGAAGAAGTAAAGAATTATGATAAGGGGTTAGAGAAAACAAGACGTGAATTTGTATCACAGTTATCTAATTTAAGTAAGCGATATAAAAATATTGATGATGATTATTTTGAAGAGTTAGAAGATATATTGATAATGGCAGATATTGGGGTTGATACGGTTGTTAAGTTTGTTGATTTGTTAAGAAAGCGTGTTAGTAGTGAGAAGATTACGGATGCGAGTGTGTTAAAGGAAATTATTATTGATGAATTGTTCGTTATGTATGTTGATAATGGAATATTAGATAGTAAGATTCATTATAGTGATGAAGGACCTACAGTTATTTTATTTGTTGGTGTTAATGGGGTTGGTAAAACAACGACGATTGGTAAGTTAGCGCATCAATTAAAATCAGATGGTAAAAAAGTTATGTTAGTAGCAGGTGATACTTTTAGGGCTGGTGCGATTGAACAATTAGAAGAATGGGGTGAAAGAGTAGGGGTTGAGGTTATTACTTCTAAGTCTAAGGATCCTTCTAGTGTTATGTATGATGGTTTAGAGAAGGCTAAAGCTGAAGATTATGATGTAGTATTGATTGATACGGCTGGTAGACTTCAAAATAAGGATAATTTGATGCGTGAGTTAGAGAAAGTTAATCGAGTTATTCAAAAATTAATTCCTGATGCTCCTCATGAAACTTTATTGGTAATAGATGCTACAACGGGTCAAAATGGTATTAGTCAGGCGAAGAGTTTTAAAGAAATTACTGATATTACGGGAGTAGTTTTAACGAAGTTAGATGGAACCGCTAAAGGTGGTATTGTTTTGGCAATAAAAGAAACTGTAGGACTTCCGGTTAAGTACGTTGGTCTTGGTGAAGGTATGGATGATTTAGAGAAGTTTGATATTGAGAAATATATTTATGGTTTGTTTAAAGATTTGTAGGTAGATAGTTATGAGCGATAGAGATAAATGGGTTATGTTATATGATTTTTATGGAGAGTTATTCAATGAGAGGCAAAGAGAATACTTCGAAGAATATTACTTTAATAATTTGTCTTTAGCTGAGATAGGGGAAAACTTTAATGTTAGTAGAAATGCGATTCATAAGGTTATTCAAGGAGTAGAAGAGAAGTTAAGTTTTTATGAAGAAAAGTTAGGGTTATATAAAAAAAGTAAGATAATTTGTGATATAATAGAAAGAGAAAAAGATAAGGATTTAAAGAAGATGTTGGAAGGGTTGATTTAAGGAGATGAGATTAGTGGATAGAAAAGATTTACCAGTAGAAATTTTAGATAATGAATTACCTAAAGATGAAGGTAAACAATATAAAATGTTTTATGATGAGAAAGTTAGAACTAGTGGTGGATTTGCTGATGCTGTTTTCTTAGGTGCTATTATGGTTGTTTGTTTTATGTGGGGAATGCTAGCGGTAATTTTAAGATAAGAGGGTGAATTTAATGAATGAAGGAAGTATATTAAGTCGCTACGCAGATGAGATGACGGCTGCGCAATATATTACTGATCCAGCGATTGCTCGTGATGAAGAAATTAAGAATTTAATATTAGTTTTATTAACTCCTGAGAAGTCAGCACTACTTGTTGGTAAGCCGGGTATTGGTAAGACAGCTATTGTTGAAGGTTTAGCATATCGTATTCAACAAAGAGTAGTACCTAATGTGCTACTAGGATATAGAATTTTTAGAGTTAATACGACGGCATTACTTGGTAATGATAATGAAGGTAATCGAGTATTAAAATTAGTACAAGAATTAAAGAATATGGATAGAGTTATTTTATTTATTGATGAGATTCATACTTTGATTGGTGATGGTAGATTAGATTTGGCGAATATGTTTAAGGAAGGTTTAAGTCGTGGAACAATTAAGATTATTGGGGCGACTACTACTTATGAATATGAACACTTTATTTTAAGGGATAAAGCGTTTATGAGAAGGTTTGATAAGGTTGATGTATCCGAACCAACTGAAGAGATGTGTGTTCAGATATTGATGAAAACTTTACCTAAGATTGAGTATCAAACAGGTGTAAAGTTAGCTTATACTGATTTTCAGAAAGAGAATATATGTAAGTTTATAGTTAGTTTAACTAGTGAATTTAAGCGAGTTTATGAGATTTCTTCGAGATATCCTGATATAGCTTTAGTACTACTTAGACAGGCATTCTCGAATGCCATATATGAGAATAGGACGACAGTAGGTTTTAAGAATATTTATGATGCAGTTAGGTTTAGTAAAGCAGTTTATCCAGATGTTATCAAGAAAGAGTTAGTTAATTTTATGGAAATATTTAAGGATGAATTAGCAAGTGAGGGAGTTAGAGTTGATCCAAATAATTATTTGGCCAATTAAGTTAATATAATTAATGGTTAATTGGCTTGTGATAAGTTAGAATTTTTTGTATACTTATTATGTTAGAAGGAGTGTTTAATATGGAAGAAAATATGAATCGTGGTATAGATGATTCTTTAGTTAATATGGTTAGAAGTTGTAGAAATAATCCTGGAGAAGGCTTGGATGTTTATGATAAGGTTCGCAATGAACAAAAAAAAGTAAAAAGAATCCCGCAGAATAATATGAGAAAGAAAAAAGTTGCTAAAAAGTCTCATGGTGCAGCTAAATTGGCTTGTATTGGTTTATTGGTAATAGCTAGTTCGGTAGCAACTCGTCTTTATATTGGTAGCGAAAACATTGCTAATTCATTAAAACAAAGTAATGCTATTGAGTGGTTTGATGCTCGTTATACAATTGGAACTATTCGAAATAGTGATAGGGCAATTATAGATAATGATACACATGAAGCCACAAATTATGAAGTCGTTGTTGATAAATTAGTTGATAAAATGGTTGTAGATGAAAATATAGATGTAAATAAGGTGGCTCCAGTATTAGATAAAATGGGAATTCCTATTGATGAAGTTAATAAATCTTGTGCAAGAATGGGATTGGAGCAATCTACTTTTATGGGCAGAGCTTCTGGTTGTTGGGATGCTGCAGTAGTAGATGTAGAAGAATTAGAAAATATGGATGTGAAAGGAGTTTCAAGATAAATGGAAGAAGTGCAAGTAGAAACTTTAGAAATTGATGGTAAAGATTATATTTTAATAGATTCTTTAGAAAAAGATAATAATAAATATTTTTATTTTTCTGATAGTCAAAATCCAAGTGATATTCAAATCTTAAAAGAACAAGTTGATGGTGAAGAAAAGTTTTTTGTATCTTTAGATACTGAAAATGAGCTTAATGAGGCATTAATGATATTTGGGCAAAAGTATAAAGATGTATTTTAATAATATTAGTTGAAAATACTGATTGGGTAGATTACTACTTGATAAGTATTTTTTTCTATTATAATAGAATTTTACTAAAATTTTACTCATATGTTATATATTATATTTGAGGTGAAAAGATGACAAAAGAATATCTAAAAAAGAGTTGGCGCAAATTAGATAATACAGCTAAAATATTTTCTTTAGATGATAAAGATAATACTAATATTTTTAGATATTCGGTTATTTTAAAGCAAGATATTGATGAAAAAATATTAATAAAAGCTTTAGAAAGAGCATTAAATAATTATTTAATATTTAAGGTTAAGATTGGTACGGGAGTGTTTTGGAATTATTTAGAATATAATCCTAAAGAGCCAATTATAAAAAAAGAGGATGAAATACCTTGTCAACATATTAATTTTAAGGAGAATAATGATTATTTATTTAAAGTAACTTATTATAAAAAGAAAATAAATTTAGATATTTTTCATGTTTTAACAGATGGAACTGGGGCGATTAGTTTTCTTAAATCTATTATTTATAATTATCTAAGTTTAAAGTATAATTTATCTTTTAGCGAAAATACAAATAATAGCATTAGTTATCAAGATCAGTATTTAAGAAAATATGATAAAAATTTAAAAGTAAATGATAAGTTTAAAATGGCTTATCAAATACCAGGAAAGGTTAATAAACACATTAATAATACTTATCATTATATTATTGATATAGATAAAATAAAAAAAGTGTGTAAAAATTATGGGGTTACAATAACAGAATATTTAACTGCTATTTATATTTATGCTATGTATTTATCTATTTATAATAAAAATTCTAGAAAAGAAATAAATATTGCAGTGCCAATAAATTTAAGAAAATATTATCAGGTAGATACTTTATCAAATTTTTTTGTTTGTATGAATGTAAACGCTAAAGTTGTAGGAAGTGATCCCCTTAAATTTGATGAGGTGTTAAAGAATGTGCATAAAGATATTCAAGAAAAACTAGAGATAGATAAAGTAAAAAGTTATTTAACTAGGGATGTAAATTTGGGAATGAATGTTATTATTAGGTTGGTACCATTATTTATGAAAAAAATAGTGATGAAATTTATAGGTAATTTGGTTACTAGAACATCCACATCTACTTTATCTAATGTCGGGGTAATAGATATAGATGATAAATATGAAAAATATATTGATAATATTTTAGTATTAGTAATGCCTAGTAAGGTTCAAAAAATAAAATGTACAGTTTGTTCTTTTGGTAAGTATTTAAATGTGACGGTTAATTCGAATATAGAGGATAGTAAGTTTGAACAGAGGTTTTATAAATTACTTAAAAGTCAACTTGATAATGTAAAGTTGGTAGGTAATAATGGTAATAGTATTAAAGGAATTAGAGAGGTGGTTTAGGATGCTATATCCTAAGGTAAAGAAAAGGACTATTAAAATGAATGTTAATGGGGTTATGGTAATTTTAAATAAAATTATTTTGGGAGTTATGGGTATTTTTCAAAGTAGAGAATATTTTTTCTTGTTTATTGAAAAAAGTTTTCATTTTTAAAATTATTTTACGATAAATTTACTTTATGGTCTTATAATCGCATATTGGAATTGAACGAAAATTGTGTGAGGAGGTATTTATGATGAAGGGTGAAATGAAAGATTTTGTTGCTTATGAGTATCTAACTTTAAATGTAAAAATAGATAAGGAAGCTTTATATAGGGATTGCTATGAAAATTTGGGATGGATATTTATTAATAATATGGCATTAATAGATCGAGAAGATTATTTTATTAATAATTATGACATTAATAATCATAGAATAGTGAAGATAAATTTTAAAAGGGATAGAAGAATAAAAAATAAGATAGAGTTACAGTCTTTACAAAGAAAGTTGGAGGTAGCCTTAAAAGAAATAGAAAGGTTAGAGGGGGAACCTAATTCATTTGGTATTATTTGGGCGATGATAATTGGCATGATAGGTACAGTTTTTTTAGCATTGTCTGTATTTGCTATAACAGCATCGAATCCTCTTTATATTATTGGAACTTTATGTGGTATTGTTGGCTTAATCGGGTGGATTTTACCATATTTTGTTTATAAAAAAGTTAAAACTAGTAGAGAGTTAGAAAATGTTTCTTTAATTGAGGAACAATATAATGTAATATATGATAGTTGCGAGCGGGCTAAAAAATTAATTAATTAACAAGAAATTATCTTTAATCGATAATTTTTTTCTTACAATCACTTGACAGAGATACCCCCTACCCCTATAATATAATATAGGTGATAAAGTGAAAAAGAAATGTGAGAATTGTACAAGAGCAAAACATCGAACCGAAGAAGAAAAGAATGATTTAAATAGAAGATTAAAAATTATTGCTGGTCAAATAAATGGTATTGGACAAATGATTAATGATGATAGATATTGTGATGATGTTTTATTGCAAGTAGCGTCAGCTACTAATGCTTTAAAAAGTTTAGGTAATGAAATATTAAAAAGTCATATGAAAACTTGTATGGTTGATGATATTGAAAATGGTAATTTAGAAGTAATTGATGATGTATTAAACTTATTTGGAAAACTAAAATAAAAAAATTTATATAAAAATAGAAGGATGCATTATTGTTATTGTGAAGATATAAATATTTTAAAAGATGGTATTAAGTTAAGGAAATTTATTTTGATATTATTGGTTATTCTTTTAGTTGCAATTTTAATTGATATATTGTTTAGGGTTAATGTTTTTAAATTATTTAATATGATGATAATTTTACTGTTTTAGTTATAGAAGCTGATTATCAAGTTGTTGAATTTAATTTAGGGTATGATAATTATTAAGATGTTATTTTACAAAAGGATATTACATTAGAAATTCATGTAGATAAAAATACTTAACAGGCTGTAATAATGGAATAGTAATTGATGAATTTAATATAGGGCAAGAGCTAATTGAGGGAGATAATGTAATTAAATTTATTCTCAATAAAGAAGAAACATTTACTTATACTTATTGGATAAGTATGATAAAAAGTACAATTAAAATAATAGATGATGAAGGATATTTTAAAGGAGAGTAGTTAATATGCAAAAGGTAATTTTAAGTATTGATGGAATGAGTTGTAGTGCTTGTTCAGTAGGATTAGAAAAATACTTAAATAAACAAAAAGGAATTATAAATGCCTCAGTAAATTTAGTTTTAGCTCAAGCTTTGATCGAGTATGAAGATAGCTTAACATTAGATGACTTAAATAGATTTGTTAAAGAGGCTGGATTTGAAAGTTTAGGTATTTATGGTGAGGTTAAAGAACAAAAAAAGAGTAGTGGTAAAATTATATTAATTGTATTTAGTCTTTTATCGATACTTGTTTTATATATTTCAATGTCACATATGATAAATTTACCGGTAATACCATTTTTAAATATGATGAAATTTCCAATTAATTATTCAATTTGTTTATTAATTCTATCTATTCCTTATTTAATTTATGGATTTGATATTTTTAGGAATGGGTATAAAAATTTAATTCATAAGACACCTAATATGGATACTTTAGTATCTATTGGTGTATTATCAAGTTTTCTTTATAGTGTCTTTGGAACTATTATGATTATAATAGGTAAACATCAATATGTAGAAAATTTATATTTTGAATCAGCCTGTATTGTAATATTCTTTATTAAATTGGGAAGATTTATTGATTCTAGAAGTAAAGAAAAGACGAAAGAAGCTATTAAAGATTTAGTTCAAATAACTCCGGCCAAAGCTATTTTAAAGACTAGTCAAGGTGAAAAAGGAGTAACTATAGATGAAGTAAAAAAAGATGATATTCTAATCTGTAAACCGGGAATGAAAGTTGCTGTTGATGGAATTATAACAGGTGGTAGTTCTTATTTAGATGAGTCATTTATTACGGGAGAATCTGTACCCACTAAGAAAAAAATGGATGATAGAGTAGTTGCTGGTAGTTTAAATATAGATGGTTATATTGAATATAGGGCTGAAAGAATAGGCAGAGATTCTACTATTTCAGAGATTGTTAGATTAGTAGTAGAAGCGACTAATACGAAGGCTCCTATTGCTAAAATAGCCGATAAAGTTAGTGGTATTTTTGTTCCTAGCATTATGGTGATTGCTTTTTTAACATGTATCATTTATTTATTGTTAGGTTCGGGAATTAATACTAGTTTAACACATTTTGTAACAGTCTTAGTAGTTGCTTGTCCATGTGCTTTAGGATTAGCGACACCTTTAGCTATTGTTGTAAGTGGAGGTATTTGTGCTAAGAGTGGTATTCTTGTTAAAACTAGTGAAACATTAGAAAATGCTCATAAGGTTGATACTATTGTTTTTGATAAAACTGGGACTTTAACTTATGGAGATTTAAAGATTTCGGAAATTTTTAATTATAGTAATTATAAAGAAAAAGAACTTCTTAGAATAGTGGCTAGTTTAGAGTCTAAATCGACACATCCGATTGCTAATGCTTTTATAAATTATAGTAAAGAAAATAAACTTCACTTATTAATCGTAAATGAATTTAAATATTTAACAGGATTAGGCTTATCTGGAGAGATAGGAAAAAATAAGTATTATATTGGTAATAATAAAATGCTAACAAAACTAGGCATAAGTAATAATTATAAAAAGGATGAAGAAGAGTTATCTAAAAAAGGTAATAGTATTGTTTATGTAATTGAAAATGGTAAAATTATTGCCTTAATTGGGGTTAAAGATGTTGTAAGAGATAATGCCAAGGCAGTAATTAAAGAATTAAAGTCATTAAATAAGCAAGTTATTATGTTAACGGGGGACAATGAAATTACGGCTAAAACTATTGCTAAAGAACTAAGTATAGAAGAAGTAATTGCTAATGTTTTACCAAAAGATAAGGTAAATAAAATTAAAGAACTTATGCAAGCTGATAAAAAAGTTATGATGGTGGGTGATGGCATTAATGATGCTCCATCTTTAGCAACAGCCAATATTGGGGTATCAGTATCAAGTGGAACTGATATTGCGAATAATTCGGCCGATGTTATATTGATAAATGATAATTTGATAAATTTAATTAATTTAATAATTATAAGTAAGAAAACGATTAGAAATATAAAACAAAATTTATTTTGGGCGTTTTTCTATAATATTTGTATGATACCTATAGCAATAGGGTTATTAACCAAATGGAATATAAATATGAATCCAATGGTAGCGGGATTGGCTATGACTATAAGTAGTTTAACGGTAATATTTAATGTCTTAAGGTTAAAGAAAATAAAATTAAGAAGAAGTTAGATGAAAAAGTTATTAGTAATATTTGTCTTGTTTATAGGTATATTGAGGTTGAATGGTTGTGGAAAAAAAGATAATGAGGAAGTAGTATCAAATAATAATTTTATAACAGTGATATCTAATAAAGATGGCAAAATTATTATTGATAAGAGGAGGAAAAAAAGATGAAGAAAAAAATATTATTTGTGTTAATCGCTATAGTAATTATAATTGGAGGAATATTGGTATTTAATATTCTTAATACTAAAAAAGAAAATAATAAAGATGCGATTAAATTTAAAGAGGAATATGAATCTTTAAATGGGGAGGTTAATGAAAAAAGTGGTAAGGAGTATCGAGAACTTTCTATATCTAAAGATAATCCATTTATTTATAAAGGGGCTGATGATATTGTTGAAATGATAAACAATAAGGAAACTTTTGCGGTTTACTTTGGATTTAATAGCTGTCCTTGGTGTCGAAGTGTACTTCCTACTTTAATAGAAGTTGCTAAAGATGTTGAAATAGATGAAATTTATTATGTAGATGTAAAAGAAATTCGTGATACAATTGAAATAAATGATAATGGAGAATTAGAAACAACAAAAGAAGGAACAGATGGTTATTATGAATTAATTGAATTATTAGGTAATGTCTTAGCTGATTATACATTAACTGATGCAGAAGGAAATAAAGTTTCTGCCGATGAAAAAAGAATATATGCTCCTAATGTAGTTATAGTCGTAGATGGTCAAGCCGAAAAAATAGAAACTGGAATTAGTGATAAACAAACTGATGGTTATATGGAATTAACTGATGAAATAACAGCAGATACATATAATAAATTTGAAAGTATTTTAGAATATTTGTATGTAAAGCAACATACTTGTGATGAAGCTTGTTAAGAAATATAAAAGTAAACACAAAGAAAGTGTTTATTTTTATATTATAAGGTTTATTTATTTAGTATAGTAATAATTAAGTATTTTAAACTTATAAAAATTTACTTTTATTTTACTTTGATGATATAATATTTTTGTAATTAGAGGTGATACCATGGTAACAATATTAGTAGTTGAGGATAATGAACATACAAGACTTTTAACCGAGGCTAGATTAAAGAAATATTATAATGTAGTTGTGGCGGAGAATGGAAGTGAAGCGCTTGATATTTTTTATGAAAGGCAAATAGATTTAATTATAGCTGATATAATGATGCCGGTTATGGATGGGTATGAGATGGTTAAGTATCTTCGTGATAATAAGGAGGAAGTTCCTGTATTATTTTTGACAGCTAAGTCGACTTTTGAAGATAAAAGGCAAGGTTTTGAATTAGGCATTGATGACTATGTTACGAAACCGATTGATTATGAAGAACTTTTACTTAGGATTAAGGCCTTGCTTAGAAGGGCTAATATTTCTAGTAAGATGAAAATTAATATAGGTAATTTTATGATGAATGAAAATAATTATTTGGTGCAATATAATAATAGGGGAATAGAATTTACGAAGAGAGAGTTTGAACTTTTATTTAAATTATTATCTTATCCAAATAGGGTTATGACGAAGATGCAGTTATTAGAAGATGTTTGGGGCTATGAATCGAAAGCAAGTGAGGATACAATAAAGACCCATATTAATAAGATTCGTAATAAATTAAAAGGGGTAGATGAGTTTGAGATTGTTTCAGTAAAGGGATTAGGATATAAAGTAGTGGTTGCTGATGAGAAATAGAATTCATATTGATAGAGTTACGTATAAAAATATAGTACGTTGGTTAAGATTTCAGACGGTATTTATTTTAGTTTCCTCAATTGTTTCTTTTTGTCTTGTTGAATGGTTGATAAATAATTATAAGCTATCATGGGATTTGATTTTTAGGGCTTTGGCGTTAATTATTCCAATGGTGCTTTTTATAACGGTTATTAATACAATAAATGCTAGGTGGATGGCTAAGCAGGCGACGGATTTAGCGGATGGGCTTGCGAAAGCAGCTAGTGGTGATTATCATGCTAAGCTTGATCCGAGTAAGTCATCAATTTTTGCGGTAGCGTATAATAATTTTAATAAGTTAGAAGAAGAGTTAAAGAAGGCTAATACGTTACAGGATGAGTTTGTTAATAATTATTCGCATGAGTTTAAGACGCCAATTACTTCAATTAAGGGCTTTGCTGAATTGTTATTAGAAGATGACGTTGATAAGAAGAATAGGGATAAATATTTAAAGATAATAGTTGAAGAGTCTGAGAAGCTTACTTATTTGGCGAATAGTTCAATCCTTCTTACGAAGTTGAATTCGCAAGGGATAATTCCTAATAAGAATAAATATTTACTTGATGAACAAATTAGAAGATGTATTATTGTATTGGAGCCAGAATATAGCAAGAAGAAGATTGATTTGTCTTGTAATTTGGAAGAAGTAGAATATTTTGGTAGTGAAGAGATAATGGAGCATTTGTGGATTAATTTGATTAATAATGCGATTAAGTATACGCCAGATGGTGGTAATATTTCCGTTAATTTAAGGGTTTATCAAGAGACTATAATATTTAGTGTTATTGATTCGGGAATAGGTATGACTGAAGAAGAGTTAAAATTAATTTTTAATAAGTTTTATCAAGTGGATAAGAGTAAGACTGCTAGGGGGTTAGGATTAGGTCTTACGATTGCTAATAGGATTGTTCAATTGGTTGAAGGTAAAATTAAAGTTGAGAGTGAGCTTAATAAGGGAAGTACTTTTACCGTTATTCTTTATAGGGGTTAAAATACTTATATTTTCTTTAGCTTTATATTTAGAGTTAAGTAATTTTAAGTATTTTTTGTTAATAAAGGTTAAATTTTTACTTAAAATTTACTTTGATATATTAGTATTAAGAATGAAAAGGAGGAGTTATCATGGAAAAAAAAGGATTTTTTGGAAGAGCATTTGATGATATGAAAGAAAATATGGAGGAACAAAAAAAGATCGATAAGGAAAATTTTGAAGCTATTAAAGCTGATAGTAAAGCTAGATTTGAAGAGGCGAAAAAGGTTGATCCAGATTTTCAAGAATTTAAGGATGCTGATGGATTAAAGGCTAAAGCTAAGGTAGTTATGTCACATATGGAAAGAGACGCTAAGGAAATAGCTCAAGAAAATAGAGAAAATTATCAAGAAATGCTTAAAGAGCAAAGACAAAGAATGAACGATATAATTGATAATAAATAATTTGGAGGATTATATGAAGAAGGAAACTTTACTAGAAATTATTTTAGGAACTATTGGTGGTTTAGTATTTGCAATTGGTATGTGTATGTGCTTACTACCAGAATGGAATTTATTTACTCAAGGGATAGTAGTAGCAATTATAGGATTTATTATTTTACTATGTATTATACCAGTTTATAGAAAGGAACATCCTAAGAAGCCTCGAGGGCCAATTAATTGGGGATTAGTTCTTACTTTTGTTATTGGTATTATTGGTTCACTTATAATGGGCTTTGGTATGAGTAAAGTTATGGTAGGTGAAGCTAGTCAAGCTGATATGTTAGTAGGTATTATAACAGGAGTTGTAGGTCTTATTATTTGTGTATTAAACTATCCGATATATTCTTATATCAATGGAAATAAAATTAAGTGAAAAAGTTATTAAGTAATATTTTAAATCTAGAAAAAAATGATAAAACAATGCTTTTGCTGATTTTTACGACGATGGCAAATATAATAATTGCTATAGCAAAATTTATATTTGCTTTTACGATTCCGTCATTATGGTTTTTCGTCAATGCGGGCTTTTTAGCAGTTTTATCGATATCTAGATTTTTTTCTATTAGGGCTTATGGGATACGTCGAGGAATAGATGATGAAAATTTAAAGAAGGAATTAGGATATAAGAATTATTTGCATAATGGAATTTTATTAATAATACTTGGGGTAATGTATTTTTCGGTAAGTGTATATATGTATTATAAAGGGACTAATACTTTAATGCATGAATATTTGACTTATTTAGTAGCTCTCAATGCTTTTTGGCAAGTTGGTTGGTCAATACATGGAATGGTTAAATATAAAAGAAAAAGTAGTCCTATTTTGAAGGCGGTAAAGATTACTAATTTTGCTAATGCTTTAACATCGATTGTGTTAACACAAGTGGTATTATTAGATACTTTTGCTAGTGAGTATGATTTAGCGGTTGTTAATGGTTATACTGGTATGGTAGTTAGTTTAATGATTGTAATTATGGGATTATATATGATAATAAATATTAGAAGTGTTTTGGAAGAAAGGTAGTTATGGAAAAATTATTAAAAGTTGTTAGATCGAGATTTTTTATTTCAGCTTTTGTTATTTTATTAGAATTGGTACAATTATTTATTGTATTTGGTTTATTTTATAAATATTCTAGTTTAATTGTTGTGTTAGGATATATATTTTACGTGGGGGTATTTCTATATATTATTAATAAGTATGAAAGTCCAGAATTTAAGTTACCTTGGGTAATTATTATGATGTTGTTTTTTGTATTTGGGGCATTTGCTTTTATTCTTTTAACAAGTAATGATCAGAATAAAGATTTGATTACAAGATTTAAAAATAATAAAGAAAAATTAAAACCTTATTTAAGGCAGAATGAAGTTTTAGAGAGGTTAAAAGATAAAAATATGGATGCTTATTTGCAGGCTAATTATATTAGTAAAGTTACTGAGTTACCAGTTTATCAAAATACTAAAGTTACTTATTATAAAGTAGGCGAAGAGTTTCATGAAGCACTGCTTGATTCTTTAAGAAATGCTAAAAAGTTTATAATGATGGAGTATTTTATCATTGAAGAGGGTAAGATGTGGGATTCTATTTATGAAGTATTAAAGAAAAAAGTTAATGATGGGGTGAAGGTTTATGTTATATATGATGACTTTGGTTGTATGACAACATTAGATGAGAAGTATTATGAAAAGTTAAATTGTGAAGGTATTAATTGCATGCCCTCTAATAAATTTAGGGCGGTTATGTCAAGAATTCACAATAATAGGGATCATCGAAAAATTACCGTTATTGATGGGATAGTAGGTTTTACTGGGGGAATTAATTTAGCGGATGAATATATTAATGAAAAAGTAAAGCATGGTCATTGGAAGGATACGGCAGTTAAGTTAGAAGGGGACGCTGTTGATAGTTTAACGGCTTTATTTTTAGAGACTTGGAATTGTCAAAATAAACAAATAATTGAACTAGCAGATGTGATGAATCAGAATGTTTATAAAAAGCAGGCTGATGGTATTGTGGTTCCTTATGGGGATGGGCCAGAAGAATTTTATCATGATAGTGTTGGTAAAAATGTGTATCTGAATATGATTAATACTGCTAAGAGGTATGTTTATATTACAACACCATATTTGATTTGTGATTATGAAATAATGAATGCTTTATGTGTAAGTTCTAAAAAGGGAGTTGATGTCAGAATTATCGTTCCTCATATTCCTGATAAAAAAACTATTTTTTGGATGACACAATCTAATTATGATATTTTAATTCATAGTGGAGTGAGGATTTATGAATATACACCGGGATTTATACACGCTAAAGAGTTTATAAGTGATGATTTATTTGCGACTTGTGGGACGGTTAATTTGGATTATCGATCTTTAGTGCATCATTTTGAATGTGGAGTATGGATGTATAATATAAGTTGTATTAAAGAGATGAAAAAGGATTTTTTAGAGACTTTAGATATTTCTGAAGAAATTATAGGTAAAAAAGTTAAGTTAAAGGGATGGAAAAAGTTAGTTACAGAAAGTATGAAAATATTTTTTCCGTTGTTTTAGAAGGTAAAAAATACTGATTGGGTAGATTACTACTTGATTAGTATTTTTTCTTGGTATTTAGCTAAAGATGGTTATTAGGTAATGATAGTTTTAAGCATTTTAGTGATTAAAAAAATAAAAATAGGTATTGTTAAATGGTGGTTATCTATGATATTATAATTATAATAGATGGAGGTGTAAGTAGTGAAAAGAATTTATTTGTTATTGGTAGTTATGGTTGGATTGTTA
>JAFURK010000033.1 GCA_017480975.1 Bacilli bacterium | reverse complement strand
GTTAGCGAATGGTCCACCATGAATAATAACCGGGTTATTTTCTAGGCTTTGGACTAAATTAGGCTTAATAGCGTCTTTTAAAAGTACTGCTAGAGAGCCTTCTAATTTTAAGTCTTTAGCATAGATTGGGTTACCTTCTTCATTATAGGCTAATAAAATATTAGCAAGACGATTTTTTAAATCATTAAAATCATTACTTAAACATAGAATACTCATTATCTCGGACGCAGCAGTTATATTAAAGTTATCTATTCGATCAGTAATTTGAACATTTCTTAAGGCACGATCGTTCATATCCAAGCATCTTTTAAAGCATATTCTAGTCTTATCAATTTTTAGTTCATTGCCAAAGAAAAGATGGTTATCAATAGCGGCGGAAATTAAATTATTAGCACTGGTAATAGCGTGAAAATCACCGGTAAAATGAAGATTAATATCTTCCATTGGAATTACTTGAGAATAGCCTCCGCCTGTCGCGCCACCTTTGATTCCAAAAACTGGTCCTAGGGAAGGTTCTCTTAAAACGGCAAGTGAATTTTCTTTTAAGTAATTTAAACCATCGTTTAAGCCAATACTAACGGTAGTTTTTCCTTCCCCATAAGGGGTTGGATTAATCGATGTGACTAAAATTAACTTCCCTTGTTTATCTTGAGTAATTTCATCAAATTTTATTTTAGCTTTATCATTACCATACAACTCTATATGTTTCTCAATTCCTAATACTAAGGCAATATCTTTGATATTGCATTTAGTTGCCTTATTAGCAATTTCTATATCTGTCATAATATACCTCCTAATTAATTTTCATTCGTTTTTTAACTTGAATTTTTTTATCAATCTCAATAAGCATTTTATGATATAACTCATTTATTAAGTCATCAATTACATCATTAGTGTTATAATTATATTCAGCATTTGATGTATTATGAAAAAACATGGTAATACCAAAACTATCTAAAAGGTGTTTAACATGAGGATAAGTATTTTTATCGATATGTTTTCTAATTTCTTTATCAATATTTAAAGAATTAATATCAAATAATTGTTTTAGTTTTAATAGTTCTTGTCTTTTATATTTTAAAATACTTATATAGTCTTTGCTAAAAGCATTATCAGTATCAAAGACAAGGTTAATTAAGCTTTTTAATTCTCGAAACATAGGATGATTTTTATCTTGATTATAGATAAGACTTTCATAGATACTATTATAGTACCATTCATACTCGACTACTTCACCTTTAAAGTCTTTAAAGTTAAGATAGCCTTTTTTACCTGATAAGAGATAAATGCTATCTAAGTTACTACACTTATCACAACAAACAATAGCTTTATGTTCTAAATCTAGGTCTTTAATGCGATCAATTGTTCCTTGCTTTCTTTCTTGCCAGCTTAAAGATTTATCTTCTTCACTATCCCCTTCTACTAAGGAAGCTATCTTTTTTCCAAATAAGTATTCAATATCTTCTAATGTATAGTCAGTATCTTCTACAACATCATGAAGAAAACCAGCTGCGATTACTTCGGTATCAAAACCATAACTTGCAAGTCGTCTTGCTACTTCTAAAGGATGGGCAATATAAGGTATTTTCTCCCCATTACCAACGTCTCCTTTTCGATATTGTCCATCATGGGCTTTATAAGCAAAAATTTCGGCTTGTTCGACTAAATTCATTCTAATACATCACTCCAAACTACGTATATATCATATCATAATTTTTTTAATATTTTAAGATAAATTGAAAAGAAAAAAAGTAAATTTGTGAAAAACACATTTTTACTTTCATACTAATATAAATTACTAAATAATTATTTATTATTAAAATAGCTACCTATCTTTTTCTAGATCTTGTTTTTTTATTAACAATTAATGCTTTCATTTCTTCTTTAGTTTGTTTAATAAGCATATTTTTTTTATTTAATTCGTTACATTTTTCTTTTCCTAATTTACTAGCATAACAATTAACTTGAAAATCATTTTCAATATAAGCTTCATTATAAATATATAAACAAATTAAAGAATCTAATAATTCATTTGAAATAGGATAATTTTTAATGTTTTCTATTAATTTAATATATTCTAATTCTGATAGTAAAACATATTCTTCATCTACTTCATCTACTTCTTCTACTTGTTCAAAGCTTTTAGCGATAAAATTTGAAATTTCATTATCACTATAATCGCAGCACACTTGATTATCGTTAGAACTAGTTTCTTTGTTCATATTATAAGCAATAACAAGTGCTAATAAATCATAAATGTATAAATATATATATTCATCATAATATTGGCCTACAAAATCAATATCAGCACTTTTGGCTCTATTGATTAAAAACTTTTCTCCGAATAATAAAGGTAATGATTTACTGTCTACTAAATCATAATTTAATTTTGTTGTATATTCCATGATTACACCCTCCTTTTATCTATTGTTGAATACCCTTTTTTTAGATTCTTGAATCTTGTATAATTCTTTCTTGTAGATTCACTCCCAAGTTCATAGCGCCTTGTTTTAGTTTTGGGGTGTATTCTAATAGAAACAGGATTATATATTCTAGAATTATTTGTTTCGGGAGCAAACTCAATTAAAAGAACATCTTCTTTATTTGGCGCTGTGGAAATTAAAGTTCTTTCAAATAGAAGCTTGTCTTTATCATGATAATAAATCGTTTCACCCTGACTTAATTCGCCTATATTTAAAAAGCAAAATAATTTAGTAGCCACTTTATCCCAATTTAGTTTTTCTTGTTCCGTATTAACTATGTTACAGTCATATTGTTTTATATCATTACCTCTTTGTTGAAATATATAATTTAACTTTCTAAACATTTCAAATCCTGCAAAATATCGCATATTGTCTCGAGGACATTTATTATATTCTTGTTTTAAAATTTTATTAATTATTATGGCTTTCTTTAAAGCAAGCTTAGAAATTCCAAATAAGTGATATAAATTTTCAACATCAAAGTGTACAAGATGTGCTTTATCACCTATTTCAACCCTAAATTCCCAATTACTTGATGATAAATCTGTTCTATAGGCACCCAATGCTTCAAAAAAACATAAATAACAATAATCTAATAATGCTGGTTCATAACATTTATCATCAACTATGTCTTTAGCTTCCCTATAGATATACTTTTTTTCAATTAATGGTGATAATATCAAATTTTTAACAAATTGTTGATTCATTTTCATTCCCCCCTTTTTATATAATATCATTACAAAATATTGAAATCTATTTGCAAAAATATACAAATATCTCTTTTTTTCTAATGATTTGCTGATTATATTAACACAAAAGTTAACAAAAGTCAAATATTTTAGAATAAAAGTATCAAACAATATTTTAGAATAAAAGTATCAAACTATGATTATTCTGTGATAATGTCTTAAGTGTCATGATTAATACCTATTTTTCTCTAAATACAAAAGAAAAAAATAAATCAGTATTTTACTTTTGTAATAATTTTTCGTAATATTGATTTATTTTTTTAAAGTCGATTATTTGAAAGAAACTATCGATATAAGCTTCTTTGTTATTTTTGTATTGTAAAAATCGCGCGTGTTCCCATAAATCTAAGCTGATAATAGGTTCCATACCATAGTAATAAGGGCTATCTTCATTGGAGGTGTTAATTATCTTTAATACGCCTTTATCATCCATAACTAGAAATGTATAGCCACTTCCTTTTAGATTGAGAGCTTTAGCTTTAAATTCTTTTTTGAAGTTGTCATAGCTATTAAAATACTTATTGATATCTTTAGCTATTGTACCAACTGGTACTATGTTTTTATTATTAGAGATATTATAAAAGTATAGATTATGGTTTAGAATACTTGATAAGTAATATAGAATTTCTCCTCTTATATTTAAGTTAAATATGTCAATATGGCTTATTAAATCTTTCATAGAATAAGTATAGTCATAGTTAGCTTGATTTAATAAGCTATTTAGTTTATTTAAGTTATTTCGATAGAGATCAAGATGAGTAGTTAGGGTTTCTTTATTTAGATATGGACTTAAGTCTTGATAATCTAGAATAATTTCTTTATACATGTTTATCACCTATTTAAATATATCTATTATGTAATGATTTTATTCTCCCTATAAAGATATTTCCGCAGTTATATCTGTATCAGTAATAGCTATATATAAATAAATTAAACCTGCTATTAAAGTAGCCCCACTAGCAATTAAGTCTAAATAAGCATATTCTTTTTCTTTAGAATATCCTCTATATTTTAAGAGTTCTATTTCTTGATAAGCTTGATAAAAATAATAACCACTAACAATAACGACAATTAAAAATATGAAAATCATTAGATAATAATACTCTTGCTTTGATGTTTGATTTTTATTTAAAAAGTAGTCTACTTCTCGATCGTTAGCATAATATGCTAGTATTATTAGTATTATAAATATTCCAAAAATAATATTTTCTCCTTTAATTTCTTTTAATCGTTTTTCTAGTTCGTTATTCATATTAATATATATGTAAAAGAATAAAACAGTATTTATATCATTTACTGTCTTATTCTTTTACTTTTTTAATTTTTCGATTAAATTCATAAATTCGTTTTTTATTTCTTCTAGTCTAGCACTAGTTTTAGCTTCAAATCTAGTGGTGATATTTGGTCCCGTATTAGAGGCTCTAACTAAGGCGGAGCCATCATCAAAGAATACTTTAACTCCATCTACTAATAATATTTGATAGTTTTTTTCTTGGCAGTATTCTTTGACTTTATCGATAACTTTAAATTTAATATCATCAGGAGTTGGTACTTTAAGTTCGGGAGTACTTTCATAGTAACTAATACCACTTAATAGTTCATCAATACTTTTATTAGTATTTGATAATATTTCAATTAATCTTAACCCCGCATAAATGCCATCGTCGTAGCCATTAAATTTATCTCTAAAGAAAACATGGCCTGATAATTCACCCGCAAATGGGTAATCGCCTTCGGCACTTTTAGCTTTAGTATAAGAGTTACCAGTACGATAAAATTCATTTTCAATTCCTAATTTATTTAATTCTTCTTTTAGGGCTAAAGAACATTTAACATCATAGAATGTTTTCTTAGCTACTTCCTTTTTAGCTAAATCACGCCATATTAAAATCATATACTTATCGATATCAACAAAGCAACCATTATTATCGATTATTCCTACTCTGTCACCATCACCATCAAAAGCAATCCCAACATCAGCATTAGTTTCTTTTACTTTTTCTTTTAAAATGCTTAAATTTTCTTCGACAGCCGGATCGGGATGATGGTTAGGAAAATTAGAGTCAGATGTATTAAATAGAGGTATTAATTCCAAACTATCTTTAAAAGTATTAAATATTTGATCGGCAACGATTGAAGTAGTTCCATTACCACAATCATAAATTACTTTTAATTTTCTATTTCCTAGTTTAATATTAGAAGTAATCATCTTAATATAGTCTTCTTTAATATCGACATTCTTTATTGTACCAATAACATCACTATCAATAAAATCATTATTAATAATTATATTATATAATTCAAGAGTACTTTCTCCATAAGCATTATGAATACCATTATAAGAGAACTTAAAGCCATTATCATCTTTAGGATTATGCGAAGCCGTTACCATAATACCATTATGAATATCTAATAAATCCCAGCCATAATAATACATAGGAGTTGTAACTAAACCTAGTCTTACAACATTAACTCCACATTCCGTTATTCCTTTTACTAAATTTTCTTCAATAACCGGAGAACTATACCTATTATCATAGCCAACTAGCGTTGTATCTAAATTTAATTGCTTTAATTTAGTCCCAAAAGCTCTACCAATTAAATAAGAAACTTCCTCAGTTATATCTTTACCAAAAACACCTCTAATATCATATTCTCTAAATATATATTTATTTATTTCCATATCATTACCTACTTTCTATATAAATAGATTATACCAAAGAAAAAGAATAAATACTTACAATTAATTATTGGTTAAATATTTATTCATGGTTATTTAAATTTTTTTGAAACTGATTATATTGATTTCTTAAACTACGAACTTTAGCCATAGTAGGATTTTTTATTTTTTCTTCAATCTCAACTAATCTTTTCATACAATTCATTCTAAGACTATATTCATTTTCTACTCCCAAGGAAATAAGTTCATCAGGATTATTTGTTTGGGCTAATTTTATTGAGACTTCAACATAATATCGACCTAATTCTTCTAATTCTTTAATCACTGTTTCCTTAAATTTTTTATCCATTTCAGTCGTCTTAACTAAATCGCTGGTTTTTAAAATTGTTGTTAAGATAGCATCTGTAATTGGTTCAGTAGGTGGATTTTTTTCTTTCTTTTCTTCTTTTGAAATATCTTTTTGAGTAAAAACACTATTAACTTCTTTATGGATATCCATTAATTCTTTTTTGGTAATATATTTTTTGGGAATTTCTAAAAATTGGTCTAAAGGTAAATAATTGGCAATTGCTATTCCATTAACAGCCTTATCAATTGTATCATCTATAAAATTATTTCCCCAAAAGAAATAATAAGTTCTGTTAGAAAAGATATCTCTTGCTTGATAATCTGTCAAATTTAATTGTTCTTTTTTGAAGATTATAAATTGCTCTATTTCCTTAACATGATAAGTATCAGATGTCTCTTTATGTGTCTTGGTGACAAAGCCTAATCTTCCTACATATAAATCTTGTACTTTATAAATAAACATATTATCCCCTCTCGTGGGTAATATTATAGCATTATCATTAATATGTTTCAAGAAATTCGTTTTATTTGTTTGGTAGTAAATATAGTTTTATGATACAATAAAAATACTTATATTTACTTTAATTCTATATAAGTATTTTACTAATAAAAAAGAAAGAAGGAACTAACATGAAGGAGTTATTGTCAATAAATTTAAGGCCCACTAAATTAGATGACGTTATTGGCCAGAGGCATTTAATTGGCGAAGATAAGATTTTATCAAATTTGGTTAAGAACGAGAAATTATTTTCAATGATTTTATATGGTAATCCTGGGATTGGTAAGACAACGATTGCCCTAGCGATAGTAAATGAACTTAATGTTAGATATCGCATGTTAAATGCCGTGATTAATAACAAGAAAGATTTTGATGTCGTCGTTGAAGAAGCTAAATTTTATCAAGGAATGGTTTTAATTATGGATGAGATTCATCGGTTAAATAAAGATAAACAAGATTTACTCCTTCCCTATTTAGAAAGTGGTTTAATTACTTTAATTGGCATGACAACGGCTAATCCTTATCACTCAATTAATCCGGCAATTAGGAGTAGATGTCAAATATTTGAACTTCATGATTTAGATGAAGAAGATATTGGATTAGCGATTGAAAGAGCAATTAATTCTAATTATTTAGAAAGTTTAAGTATTGAGGAAGACGCTAAAAAGTTTTTAATTCAACAATCAAATCACGATCTAAGATATGTTTATAATTTAATTGAAGTAGCTTATTATGCTAGTAACAGCCATCACCTAACACTAGATTTATTACATAATATTGGTGGTAAAGGTAATGTTTTTATTGATAAGAACGGAGACGGTTATTACGATACCATTAGTGCTTTTCAAAAATCAATTCGTGGAAGTGATGTTCATGCTAGTTTGTATTATTTGGCGGTTTTGATTGAAGCTGGCGACTTGGATATTATTTGTAGGCGGTTATCGGTGATTGTTTATGAGGATATTGGCCTTGCTAATCCTGGTATGGGGCCGAAGGTTGATGCGGCGATTAATAGTGTTCTTCGATTAGGGTTACCTGAAGCAAGAATACCGCTAGCGTGTATTGTCATCGAAATGGCTTTATCACCTAAGAGTAATTCGGCGGAAGCAGCCATTGATCGAGCTTTAAATGATATTCGTACCAAAAGAATTGGGAATGTTCCAAAACATATTGTCAATCATTCACCTGATTATAAGTATCCGCATGATTACCTTAATAGTTATGTTAAGCAACAATACTTGCCTGATGAAATAAAAGGAGCTACTTACTATATTCCTAAAAATAATAAGAATGAAAAAATGCTTAATGAGATTATGACCAAATTAAAGAACATAGATTAATAATGGCTATGTTCTATTTTTTCTTAAAAATTCAATTATTCTTTGGTTTTATTCCATATAATCTATTAATATTAATTCCTCGACTAACAAACTTCTTTTCATATTCTGTTGCAATATTATCAGCTATATCTTCACTATATAAATCTCTTGTAACCTCTAATAATTCATAGCCAGCTTCTTTTAAAGTTTCTAATGAATACTCAAACAATGGATTATTATCAGTTTTCATAATAATATTAGCACTGCTTTTAAATATTAAATCATACTTAGCCAAAAAAATTGGACTAGTTAATCTTCTTTTCGCATGCCTTTCTTTAGGCCATGGATCAGAAAAATTTAAATAAATTCTATCAATTTCTTTATTAAAAACTTCTTCAATCTCCATCGCATCCATTCTAATTAATTTCAAGTTATAAAGTTCTAATTCGTTAGACTTTTGGATTGCTCTAACAATAACACTATCAAATTTTTCTATACCAATAAAATTAATCTCAGGATATTTAAGCGCATTCTCAATAATAAAATCGCCTTTTCCCATTCCAATCTCAATATAAATAGGATTATTATTGTTAAAAACTTTATTCCAACTACCTTTATATTCTTTGGGATTTTCTATATAATAAGTTCCTTTCTTAATTATTTCTTCGGCTCCCTTAACGTGTTTTAATCTCATACTACTCCTTCTTTCATTAATAAATTATATCTTAATTAAAAAACAAATTCAATATTTAAATTTTACTTTAAATAGAATACTTAACGGTTACTATTCTTTATTAAATTTTCTCAATAAGAAAAAGCATTTGACTTCACAACTCAATGATTTCAAATGCTACCAAAATCTAAAAAGAGCATTTAATTCTAGAGAGTCAAATGTACCCTTTTTTTAATTATTATTACTTTTTTATTTCATAATTTCATAAATCAATTTAACTTCCTTAGTATTTTCTTTTTGAATTGAAAATGCTTCAGTAGAAATTTCTTTAGTATCTATCTCGTTATTAGTATAAAGTTCCATTAACACATCATCTTTATTAATATAATCACCAATATTCTTTTTAACAATAATACCAGCTCCATAATCAATTTCATCCTCTAAACTAGCCCGACCTGCCCCTAAATGCATTGATAATTTTCCTAAAGCTAAAGCATCTATACTAGTTAAATACCCTTCTTTAGTACTCTTTACTTTATAGGTATTTTTAGCTTTTGGTAACCCTTCTAAACTTCCATGTTGCCATTTTACAAATTCAAGAAATTTTTCATAAGCCCTACCATCATATAAATTATCTATTACCATACTTTTAGCCTCTTTATAAGTTATATTCAATCCTAAACTAACCATATAACTAGATAATTCAATACATAAATCAGCCAAATTACCACGACTTTTATTTGTTAACACATCAATCGCTTCTCTTACTTCTAAAGCATTACCAATATTACAACCTAGCGGTATATCCATATTAGTAAGTAAACATACCACTTCAATCCCATTAGCTTTACCTATTTTAATCATTAATTTAGCTAACTTTCGAGCATCTTTAATAGTTTTAATTAAAGCTCCTTTACCAACTTTAACATCGATAACTAATTTATTCGCCCCACTAGCAATTTTTTTACTCATAATAGATGAGGCTATTAATGGAATTGATTCAACTGTTCCCGTTACATCTCTTAAAGCATAAATCTTTTTATCAGCTGGTACTAAATTATTAGTTTGACTAACAACGGCCATCCCAATCTTTTTAACTTGTTCTAAAAAATCTTCAGTACTAATATTTACTTGAAATCCTGGAATAGATTCTAACTTATCAATTGTTCCGCCGGTATGACCTAATCCTCTACCACTCATTTTAGCAACATTAACTCCACAAGAAGCGACAATTGGTGCAATAATCATCGTAGTCTTATCTCCAACGCCACCAGTTGAATGCTTATCAACCACCGTGCCAAGACTACTTAAATCTAATTTTTCTCCACTATTAAGCATTATCTTAGTTAATTCAATAATCTCATTATCAGTCATGCCATTAATAACAATGGCCATTAATAAACTACTCATTTGGTAATCAGCCACATTACCTGATAAATAATTATCAATTACATATTTTATTTCTTCCCTTTTTAAAATTTTTCCTAATCTTTTCTTATTAATAATTTCTATTATATCCATAATTACCCTTTCCATCCTTTCTATTTTATATATTTAGAATATTTTTATCTATTCTTCTTCGACTTCTCTATAATTGGAACGAAACAAATCTTTTTCTTTGCTATCTTCAATTTCAATTTCACTAATATCTGGCAAGTCATCCTTAGTAGCTAAACCAAAATAATCTAAAAAATCATCGGTTGTCTTATATAAAGTTGGGTGGCCTGGTAAATCAGATTTACCAGCTTCTTTTATTAAACCTTTAGCAAGTAACTTCCTAATCATAAAAGCTGAATCAACGCCACGCATTTCATCTACTTGTCCCCTTGTAATCGGTTCATTATAAGCTACAATAGCTAATACCTCCAAAGCCGCTTGTGATAAAACATGAGAACTAGGACTTTCTAATAATTTTTCATAGTAATCTTTATGTTCTTGTTTAGTCGTCAATTTAAAAGTATTTCCTAAATAACTAAGTCTAAGTCCTCTATTTTCTTGTTCATAGTTTATCTTTAACTTATATACTAATTCCTTAGCTTCTTCTTCACCAATTCCTAATATACTCATAACTTCTTTTAAAGTAAGACCATTATCTCCTTGAACATACAATAAACCTTCTAGTATTCCTTCCATTATTTCACCTTCAACTCTATAAATATCTTATCAAAATTAGCCTCTTGTGTCAAAATAACATCCTCTTCTTTAGCAAGCTCCAAAATAGATAAAAAAGTTACTACTACATAACTCTTATTATATATTGTAAATAATTCACTAAATTCAGCTTTACCCTTACTATATAAAAAGTTTCTAATATCACTTTTTCTTTTCCTAACACTATATTCTCTATTAGTAACCCTAGTAGTTATTGGTTTTTCCATGTTTTTCCGTTATAAAAACATGGAAAAAGCTTTAATTAAATCATCTACCGTTGTATCAGTATCATTAACAAATTTAGTATCCAGCATTTCATTTAATTTAGATGGAGCCTTCGTATAAATATTTTTTCTTTGTAATTCTAATTCTTTAAAATCTTTCGTAATTTCTTTATATTTTTGATATTCTATCAATTTCTCAATTAAATTTTCGCGGCTAACTTCTTCATCATCAATATTCTCTTCTATTACATTATTACTAGGTAACAAAGACTTAGATTTAATCTCCATTAAAGTAGCCGCCATTACCAAATATTCAGAAGCTACATCTATATTTAACTCTTCCATTTTATGAATATAATCTAAATATTGAACGGTAATCTCATTAATATTAATATCATATATATCAATATTAGCTTCTTTAACTAAATGTAACAACAAATCTAAAGGGCCTTCAAATTCACTAATTTTAATACAATACTCCATATTTACAACCTCTTTTACCATAACGATTATATCATAAAAAAAAGAAGATTAAAAGCTATTTTCTAACCTTTAACCACCAGTTTAACTAATATACTTATTATATAATTAAAATACTTATCATTCTTCTAGCTTTAAATAAAGATTAAGCTAATTAAGTATTTTAAC
>JAFURK010000032.1 GCA_017480975.1 Bacilli bacterium | reverse complement strand
TATTAATTAGTTAATAAAAAATTAAGCATTTTTATCATCAACACTATTAGCTTTACTTTTTAATATTTTTACTACTAAAACAGCAACAATAAGTACAATAAAACCAATAAGAGGCACAAACTTAATATAATTACTAATTGCATCACTATTACTTTCTGATAGTTTAATTATATTAATTTTATAAATATTATTACTACCATCTTCAGCAATTACTTCAATTTCAATAATACTATTATTTTTTAAATTATTATTACCTTTTATTTTATAATTAGCCCTATCATCATTCAATATTACTTCTATATCAAGTTTATCTTCACCATCTATTTCTAAATCATACTCATAATCATCAGCTTTAAAATCAATACTATAATTTTTTATTACTAAATTCTTTATTGTAGCATCACTAGAAAGCTTTTCTTTTCTATTGACAACTACTACATAAGTAGCAACAGTCCCATCTTCAGCTGTTACAATTACTTTAATAGTATTATCACCTACAACTAATTTATCAGGCTTATTTATCTCAAACTTAGCCTTATCACTATTTGTAACAGCCTCAACTTCAATATTTTCTACTTCATAACCAACATTTACTGAATACAAAAAATTATCTTTTTTAAAAGCTATCTTCCCTGTTGACAAAGTCAAACTCTTTAAAGTAGCATCACTACTCTTATCAATTTTATCAGATACTACCTTCAAAGGTCTAGTAATATAAATATTATAAACTTTTTGCGTTCCCCTTACACTAGTTACCTTAACTACAAAAGTATTGACACCATAATTTAATTTTTTTTCTCCAATATCCCCTTCAACTTTAGCATTCTTATCACTTGGCGTAGCCTTAATTACTGTTGTATCCCTATCTACAACAGCCTCATACCTTAAAGTATTTTTATCAAATTTAGGACTTAATGTCCCATTACTAATTTCTAAATTATTTAAAGTATCTACATTAGATAATAACTTTATCTTACAAGATATATTATCTAAATTATTATTCTTATAATCATCTTTACTTCCTTCTAATTCAACTAATTGTAAAGTATATTCCTTATTAACAGCCAAGTTCATATCAATTTTTACATTAACATCCATAGATAATTTATCTTGATTACTAACATTACCTATACTAAAACCATCTGCTCCATTATAATAACTCTTCCATGAAGAATTCAACTTCATATTTTGATAAACAAACCCATCACCAAATTGATATTTAGCCTTTATTCCAATATACTCTTGTTCTTCAATATGAAGTTTAATTTCTTCTCCAGGCGACGCCTCACCAGGACAAGTTAAAGTAACTGCCCTTGAGACATCCATCATCACAAAGAAACAACTAATTAAAAATATAATTTTCTTCATCATTATCACTCCTGAGCAACTACCATAAATAAGGTATTACCACAATCATACAATTGACCATTATAGGACAATTTATTATAAACATCAACTGTAACACTTCCAGTAACTAAAGGTGTTACTATCAACTGATTACCTTCTATGCGACAAGTTCCTTTACTATTATCTCTAGAAGCACAACTTAATTCGCCTAAATTTTCACCTAGTATTGTTGTACTAACCTCTTCACCAACTTTACTTACTTTACCAATATCAGCCAAAGTAAAATTATATACATCAACTGTTACTATATTATTAGTATTTGCATGTTCCTCAGTAACCGTCAAAGTAGCTCTACCTTGTTTCATTCCAGCATCAATTCTAAGCATTCTTCTACCACTATAATCTACCATATAAGCATTATCAATAATATCTTTATCACTAAAATCAAATGTCAACTCTCCGCTATTAAATCCACTAACTGTAATAAGATTTGAGCCTTCTGGACGCAAACACAAATATTTAGGCATCACATTCAAATACACCGAATAAGTTTCTAAAGAATAAGTAACTTTGCCATATTTAGGACTAGTAACTGTTACAACAGCACTACCAACATTCTTAGGTTTCAACACTAACTTCTTATCTTGGATTTCACAATCCACTATTGATTCATTACTAACACTACAAGTAATGCCATCATAATCAATCGACTTAATTCCAACTACAACATCTTTTCCACCAATATACCCAACACCACTAGTTGACAATAACTGAATTGTATTATCAACCTTAATTGTAGCTTCCTTGCTAACCTTACCATCTAAAGTAGAAACCCTTACCTTAGCTTCCCCCTCTTTATGCCCAATAACTATACCAGCATCATCAACTGTTACAATACTTTCATCTAAACTAACCCATTTTAAATTCTGATTTATACCATAACTAGGTGTTACTTTGGCAACTAATCTTCCTTTTTCTTCACTCTGCAGAATAATACTATCTTCTTTTAATGAAATATCATTATATCCACCTGTAATAGCCTTATCTAATAGTACTAAATCATTAATATGAAACTCTCCATCATCATCTATATCAACACTTTTTTCTAAATATTCATCCATCGAACATTTACTAACCAAACATTTTCCCATTTCATAAAAATCATTATTATCAACCATACCATCATTATTATAATCGCCCTTAACTATATTAACATACGTAGCAATCACATTGCCATTAACATCATATACAATAGTCTTACTACTATTAACAACATACCCATTTACAATCTTTTCATTATTTAAACCAACAACTTCAATAGAACAATTCTCTAAATCAAAATACTTAACAAACAATTCTATACTAGTATTAACTGAAATGCCCTCAATATAATTATCTTCAATATTATAAACCAAACTCTCAAACTTATAATCATTCTCCAAAGAAAAAGTACTATAAAAAGTTAATATCCCAATTAAGAAAAATATCCCAATACAAACATTTAAAATTAATTTCTTCTTATTCTTCAACATATTAAAATCACCTTATTATTAATTAAATTGTATCACATATTTATCACTATAACAAGAATTTTCATTAACTTATATTTTATTAAAAGTAGAAGATAATTTTACTTACCTTCTACATTATCTAAAAAGTTATTAATAATAACCATTCTATCATCTACTTCTTTTAAAGATTCTTTATTTAGCATATCAAAACTTATCTGTGTTTGCTCTGGCTTCTTTTCTTCTATATATTCTAGAGTTTCAAAATCTTCTTTTGTTAAAACGCTTACTTCCAAATAACTATTTTTAACCTTATCTTTAACTACATAAGAACCATTACTATATCGATCCATAATAGGAATATCAACTATTTTCATATCTTTATCATACTTATTAGTAACAACATGCACTACTTGCTTAGTATCTTCAACATAAGCCTTAACAACCCGACTAGGATTACTCTTTATTTCCTTCATAAACATTAATCCTCTATTACCACGAGTTCCCATATCTATCTCAGTAAATCGCATCCTTTTTCCAGTACCCTTATCTGTAAGTATTGTAATAAAGTCCGCTCCATTCGGGAATAGTAATCCTGCCACTACCTCATCATCTCTTAAATTAATTGATTTAACCCCACTAGCTTTAATACCAACTGGATTAATTTCTGATACCTTATACCATAATCCATATCCTTTCTTAGTCACTACTAATACATTTGGATCAATACTATAAGTAACATGAATTACCTCATCCTTATCCTTAAGCTTCATCATATTAATTGATTTAGAATACCTACTAACCTTAAATTCACTTAACTTCGTTCTCTTAACCATACCATTCTTAGTAAATGAAGTAATATAAATATCTTTCTCAAAATCATAAACTGGCATTGCCCCAACAACAACTTCTTCTGAAGAAACATTAATAACATTACTCATATGTTTACCCAAGTCTTTCCACTTTAAATCAGGTATTTCATGAACTGGAATATACAAATAATTACCCAAATTAGTAAATACTAATAATGTATCTAAAGTATTCATATTGTATAGCCCAACAACATAATCATTCTCTTTTAAAGTTAAATCTTCCATTGTAGAAGCACCATAACTTCTTAAAGATGTTCTTTTAATGTAACCCTCATTAGTAACTACTACCATTACATCTTCTTTAGGTATCATACTAGCCGTATCAATCTTAATTTCAGTAATTTCATCCCTTATTTCAGACTTTCGTGGCGTAGCATACTTCTTCTTAATATCCTTTAATTCATCCTTAATAACCTTATGTAATACACTCTTATCGGCTAAAATTGCTTCTAACCTCTTCATATCATCTAACAATTTAGTCATCTCTTCTTGTAATGCTACAATATCCGTATTCGTTAATCGATATAATTGTAAAGTTACAATCGCGTCAGCCTGTTTCTCTGTAAAATCAAACTTTTCCACTAAATTCTTAATCGCATCAGCTTTATTCTTCGATGACCTAATCGTTTTAATAACATCATCTAATATTGAAATAGCTTTAATTAAACCTTCAACAATATGATATCTAGTCTTAGCCGTTCTCAAATCAAACTCTGATCTTTTTGTAACTATCTCTTCCTGATGAGCTATATAAGCATCTAATATCCCAAGTAAGCCCATTAGCATCGGACGACGATTAACAATAACCACATTATTAAAATTATAAGAAACCTGTAACTCGGTATTTTTATAAAAATAATTTAATATATTCTCCGCATTAGCATCCTTCTTCAAATCAATCGCTATTTGTAATCCATCCTTATCCGATTCATCTCTAACTTCTACTATACCATCAATCTTTTTATCAATCCGAATCTCATCCATCTTACGAACCAATAATGCCTTATTAACCTCATAAGGAATTTCATGCACAATTAATTTATTCTTTTCAATACTTACCCTAGACTTAATCATAATCTTACCGCGACCAGTCTCATAAGCACTTTTTATACCATCAATTCCCTCAATAATAGCACCTGTTGGAAAATCCGGTCCCTTAATATAATTCATAATTGTCTCTAACTTAGAATTAGGATTATCCAACCTATATATAGTCGCATCAATTACTTCCCCCAAGTTATGAGGCGGAATATTAGTTGCATATCCGGCCGAAATACCTGTCGTACCATTAACTAACAAATTAGGAAATCGACTAGGAAGAACCGTTGGTTCTAATAAAGTATCATCATAGTTCGGCGCCATTGCTACTGTATCCTTATCAATATCTGCTAACATTTCATTAGCAATTTTTGATAATCTAGCCTCTGTATAACGACTAGCCGCAGCACTATCCCCATCAATCGAACCATTATTACCTTGCATATCCACAAACGGTTCTTTCATTTTCCAATCCTGACTCATTCTAACAATTGCTTCGTATATTGATGAATCTCCATGTGGATGGTATTTACCCATTACATCTCCAACTGCACGAGCACTCTTCTTGTATGGCTTATCAAAAGTATTTTTTTCCTTATACATCGAAAATAAAATTCTTCTCTGAACAGGCTTTAAACCATCCCTAACATCTGGAATAGCTCTATCCTGAATAATATATTTTGAATATTTACCAAAACGATCACCCATAATCTCTTCTAATGAATAATCGTATATCTTTTTTATAATGTCTTCCATACTCATCACCTTACCAAACCAAATTCTAACATATTTTAAACTCAATAGCAAGAAAATTAACTATTTTTAAGAAATTCTTCACTACAAAGTTACAAAACAAATACAACCTCTTATATAATCTATTTTTAATTTAAAGAAAAAAAAGCGTTAGTCGCTTACTTACCTAACACTTCACTATGACCCCTCGTTTCTATTAAGAATAAAATAACTTCATTATAACTATATTTATATACCAATAACCAATCAGATTCTATATAACATTCACGATAATTTTTAAAATATTTATTATTAATCTATTTATCCAAAACTAATTATCATCACTTTCCTTATCTTCTTCTACTACCTCCTCAATCGATACAATCTCTCCTATATCTTCAATAGCCTTAACAAACAAATTAAACTCTATACTATCCTCATCACTACTAGTATCCATTATCTTAACATCCCTAATCTCTACTATATCTTCATTATCTTTCATAAGCTTACTCTTTATATAATCTATTGCCTTATTCCTAGCAATATCCTCTGTATAAACCTCATCCTTTACAATCGCTTCATATTGCTCTTCTTTAACTAACTTAATATCTAACATATTAGAACTAATCATTACCTTACTCTTAGCCTCAAATGACCTATATTTATCAAAATCAAATAAACCTATTCGATGATTAAAAAAGTAAAGAACATATACCGTTTTAGATTTACCTGTCAAATTAGTCTCTTGATAAACAATTGGATAATCAACATCAACCTGATACCAAACTTCTCCATAAACATCTCCTTCCGCTTGAGTTGCTACCTTCGAATTATCTGGCCTAGTTATATATCCCGATATAACTGTATCCCCTTTACTAACATAATCATTAACATTCTTAACTTTCTCTCCTCTTACCGCATCAATTCTAACTATAACTGCATCTTTCTTACTAACAATACTCTGATACTGCGTTATTTCTTCTTCCTCATTTAACTTCCTCTCTTGTACCCTAACAATATACTTTGTCCCATAAGTATCAATCTCTATCCATTCTAGCCGTTCCTTATTATTTTCCAAAATCTTATCTTCAATATCTTCTAACTCTTGATAATCCATCTTTAAAGAATAGTTAACTATTCCATACTTCTTTAATTCCCTTTCTAATAATTCTCTAATTCCCTTATCTTGATGAATTATATCAATAGAAAATACTACATTAGATAACAGCATAATTCCCACTAAACTTACCATTAAAAAAATAAGCAACAGCCCGTTTTTCTTTAAATTAGCTTCTATTTTTTTACTACCTAACATCTCTAATACCGTAATCTCATAAATAGACTTAAACTTCAACAATTTCTCATATTCAGAATACTTTAAAATAACATGAACCTCACGATATGAAACTGGAATAACCTCAGCAAGCTGTACTCTCTTCTTTACAATTCTTTTCAAATAATTATTAATATTACTACCTACTATTTTAATCTTAATATACTTATCCAACCGCTCCAAATATCGATTTCTCATGTTATTCACCTAACAAATTTTATGTAAATATCTTCTTAGTTATACTCGATACTCTGTAAATTTCCCGTAATAAGTAATTCATCTTCAAGCATCTTTGATACTACTAAATTTGTTCCTAATAAAGTTGTCTTTCCCCCATCATACTTCACAACAACCCTATCACTAGAAAAATCTACTATTTCTAAATAATTAATAATATGAGCCCTTCCCTTACTAAGGGTAACTTTATATTCTCTATCCACTAAATATCTATCTAAACAATTAAATAACTTCACTTACGATCACCTAATATATTATATATTAATAAAAAAGAAAGTATCCCCAAAACACTTTCAATCCTACTATCTAACTAAAATACTTATAAGTACTCTACTTTAATAAAATATTTAATTTTAATATAAAATAACTTCTCTATCATTACTAGATATTTTATTCTTATCCCCCTCTAAAGCAACAACTGTATTAACATCACCATCTGAAATATATTTATTATTATCCAATATCTTAAAATTCATTTCAATATCAAATTCCTCTCCCCCATTATCATAAGCTCTTATCCTCTTTAAAAAGGTAGGTGTAAATTCAATATCAAAACAAGACACTTCTGCTTCCCATCCAACTCTTAAAGCGGCTTGGGTCTGATAAACCTTACCATTAAATTCACCATTTAATATCGTACTATAATTATCATGATTACTCTTATAAGGAGAACCAAATGGCAAAGCTATTATATTAACATATTCATTAGGAATAATTCCATCCAATATTTGATAAAGACCTCCTACTTCTTCTTTAGTCTTATTTATATCTATCTTCGTAAAATCGACATGTGTCATGGTATGATTACCAATATCATACCCATTATCCACTAGCCACTTCAATATCTTGTCATTATATTCTTCTTGTCCAAATAAACCACTATTAACAAAAAAAGTAGCCGTTACCCCATAATCAGGATATTTCTTCTTAAATTCTTCTAAAACTCCAACCGCACAATTAGGATCAATAATTAGTTCACCATTCTCTTCACCTAATACTTTAAAATTGTTCTCATTCCCATCATCAAAAGTTAAAATAATTGGGCTTTTTCCTAACTCTACATCAATTATACCATTAACATAATCTTCAAGCTTAATCATTCTATAACCTTTTTGATAATAAAATTCTAAGTCATTTCGAAAAGCTTCTACTGTCCTGTTATAACCATCTTTATCAACATTACCTCCCCTATATTCTGTATCACTACTTTTCATATCAACAATTCCATGATACATCATAATTGGTACCTTTCCTAATTCATTTACCTTGTATTCTTGATATACACTAACAGAAATATTACCTTTAGAAACAACAACTTTAACAACATCTCCACTTGATACAATCTCCCCACTAGCAATATCTTGTGAGATAACTATATTCTCATCTACTGTCGTACTATATTCATACTCTATCTCTAACTTAATATCAATCTTTTTACAATAATTCTCTACTTCTTCAATCCTCATTCCTACTAAATTATTTAAAAGTATTTCTTTTTCTTTCTCATTAATAGATTTTCCATCCGTATATCCCAACCCATATAAAAGAAAAAGAAACCCCGAAATAACAATTATAAAAATACCTAGTTTCTTCACTCTATCACAACCATTCTAATCTTAATATACCACCAAATACAAGATTTAATTCAAAAAGATACCCCCTTAATTAATAAAGCTATTCATCCAATTACTAGATACAAGTTCCAATATTTTTACCAGTCCCTCATTTGACATTATTTTAGAATAAATTCCCAAAATATCTATATAATTAAGCTCATCATAATAAATAGAATTATTAATCTCTTTCTTTTCAACCTTACCATTTAAATTAACCTTTCCACTAGCAATAGCTTCTATCCCATAATCTTCTCTATTATCATAGTAAGAAACTAAATAAGTATTTTTATCTCTATCTTTATTAACAGTAACATTTCCTTCAAATACCCTTTCTTCATTATCATAAAACTCATAACTATATTTATTATCTTTTTGTTTAATAACTAGCTTATTACTATCAATAACAGCGTCTAATTGAACAAAGCTTATACCTTTAGTATAAAGAGTAAACTTATACCCACCATGTTTATCATCAATTTTTTTATTTAAACTATTTTTAGCATCTTCCACCGTCATTCCAGTAATATTACAATAACTTTCCATAAATTTTTCATCATTTACTAATAAATTAACCATAGCCGTCATAAACTGCTGATAATTATTACCAGTTAAATTTAAAGTTGATTTCATAACCTTTTTAGAATCTAACTCTACTTTTTCTTTAGTTAAATATTCCTCTTTTAAAGATTTATTAAAAACACTTACTAATGATAAAATAATATTCTTATAATTATCTTGAACAAAAACTTGATTATTATTACTTAAATCAACTTCAATATACTTACTATATAATTCATTTAAATAAATATAGCCTTTATCATTTTCTACATAAACATTACCATCGATTAAATCTTTATTATCAAAATCAGTTTCAAAATCTAAACTCATAATCTTTTCTTGACAATCAATTCCAAAATTACCTGATAAATCTAACTCTTTAAACATATTAAACCACTCTTTTTTAGAATTATCATTACTTTGAATTTCCATCTCTATAGAAAATGTACTAGTTATACTATTATAATCATCTATATTGTCTTCCAAATAATTAAAAGCATACCCTAATAAAGTCTGAATTCCATTTTTAGAATAAATAAGCTTATAATAAGCTATTCCGCAGCCAATAAGCCCTATCAATAAAACAATTAAAAATATTAATAATCCTTTTAATAATTTATTAAACCTACTTTTAGTAGTACCCGCATAATTGCTTTCTTTAGAATAATTCATAAATTCCACACCCTTACCTATTCATAAATGAAATATCTTTATTCCCTAAAATAGTTATACACCTAAAATGCTTATAAATCAATATCCCTATAATCAAAATTAACTAATTATGCAATATCTTGTAAATAAACTTTTAATTGTCTATAAACTTCACTATCAAATTGATTAACTCGTTTTAAACTTTCAACTATTTTTTCTTCTTAACTAAACAATAATCTTTTTGAATATGTTGGAGAATATCATTTTTTTGAAATTTAGATGGTAAATATTTATCACAATTATCTATATCTAAACATGAATTTTCATAATCTGGTTTACCATTTTCTCTATATTTACTATTGCAGTGAGCACACAAAATCCTAGTATATGGTAAACTTTAATCTAATCCACCCATTTCATATTTCATAATGATGCTCTTTAAAATAATGCGATATTGTTCCATCCATATGAGCTTTAAATAATCTTTATTCAATATCATAATCAGTATTAGCCCCCCAAGTAATCATATAAAAAGAGTCCAAAAAATCAAAAAAAACAGGAATAAATCCCGTTAATTTCAATTTGGTGCAGGTGAAGGGACTTGAACCCCCACGGATAAACCACTAGATCCTAAGTCTAGCGCGTCTGCCAATTTCGCCACACCTGCGTATATCATATTAAGTGGTGGACCCTGTAGGACTCGAACCTACGACCGCCCGGTTATGAGCCGGATGCTCTGACCAACTGAGCTAAGGGTCCTCAATTGCATATACCAATCATAGCACAAAATAATCAACATAGCAACATTTTTTTGCCACTTTTTCCACTTTTTTGTGATTTTTTAGTGAAAATGTTACATATTAATACAATGAATTTTTAGTGAAAATGTTACAAGTAGAAATTGATAATTTCATCAGTTTCTTTTTTTGAATTTTTAGTGAAAATGTTACATTTTTAGT
>JAFURK010000031.1 GCA_017480975.1 Bacilli bacterium | reverse complement strand
TTAACTCTTGTGCTGCATAAACATCATTGTTAAAACAAAACATTCCTAAAATGAATATTAATATATATAAGTACTTATTTTTTTTCATAACATAACACCTTTCACCAACAAAAATATATTTATACACTGATTATAACATAGAACTAAAAAAAAGGAAATAAAATTTAATTCATTTCCTTTTATCTGTTCAAGATGTTTTGAATTTTTTCAACATCAGAAATTGGTCTACCAGTAATCTTACTAATTTCTTCAAATGAAAGATTTTGTTTAATTAATTCGATGATTCTTACAGCAACTGTAATTTCAATATCTTCACCTGATTTAATTTTTTCTCTAATTTCAATTTCTTCTGGAGTCATTAAAATTTCTTCATTATTATTGTTTACTTCTAACATGTTTGTACCCCCCTATTAATTTTTTTCTTTATCGAATCTTGGTCGAGAAAGATAGTTACTAGTATAATGTAAACTTTTAAATATGCCAATAGATTTTTAAGATTATTTGCCAAAAATTGTTAATTTTTAGACAAATTTTACACTTTTTAATCTTTTTTGTCTATTGTATTTAGATTTTCTAAGCTAGAAGTTAGTAAAATAGTAGTACCATGATAGTTTAAACTATCTTTACTTATATTAATAGTATAATATTCATTTTTTATGGTTGAATCATCAACATCAGTTTCAATTGTTTTAGATGTATCTGTTTTTTTATCATAATAAGTTATATATTTGTTATATTTTGCTATTACATAAGAGAATGATGATAATTCGATGTTTTCTTTACCTATGGTTAAGGTTACAGGTTCTATAAAGAAGTATAAGTCTAATCCATCATATAGAAAATAATGATTTAATTTTTTATTATATTTATCAGTAGTTAAAGTATAAATACCATTTTCATAAGTAATATATGAATAACCTTTTGATAAGTATTCGGCACAACTTAATGTTGGCATTACAACACTCATATCTTTTGGAAAAATAACTATATCTTCTTTTTGATAATATATTGGGGTTGAATCTAAATTTATTTTTATATCTTGTGGTTTGGTATCTAATATAACATCTTTTCTATTTTTACTAATAGTTGTTTTATATTCATATTTTTGATCATAAAAGTATTGATATACTTCTGCTGTTTCATCGATTGTATAATTACTGCTGATAATTGAGACTTTATAATATATTAGGAACGCTATGAAAATTACTATCATTAATGCGATGGGAATGATGAGTTTATAGTTTTCCTTTATTATATTTTTTATATTAACTATTTTTTCTGTTTTCATAGCGCCTCCTTAATATCTAAATTTGTAGTTTATACTTGGTTTTATTGTATATGAATTAAAGCTTAGTGATACTAATCTAATACTTAGGATATCATTACCACCTTTTGATAAGTTTAAACTTGATAAATCTATATAGCAGTCTTCACCACTAATGGTATTAACGTTTCCTTTAGCAGAAATACTACTACTAATATTAGTAAATTGATCATTTAAGTATAAATTAACTGTACCACCCGTAATTGTATAATTTTTATCTAATGTTATTTTATAATATAGTTTATTATTAGTAATTTTAGTAGCTGTTATTACCATTTTAGGGATTTCAGTATATAATCCTGTTTCATCAAAAGTATATTCTTTTAAATTATTTTTTTCGTCATAGTAACTATATTTAAAGGTTAAATTGTAATATACATTTGGTGTTAATTCTCCTATAGTTATATTAGTATCGGTCTTAGATAAATATACAACGTTAATCTGATTAGTTACAGTATTCTCTACTTCTACATAAACACTTTTATACTCGTTATTTGGATCATAAACAACATAATCGACTGAAATAGCATTAATACCTGCTGTTACGCGAATTACAGAAGTATTTTTGGTAGCGTTAACTATTTCTTGAACAGTTTCATCACTTACCCCACTACTGTAATTATTATTATGAGTAGAATTGTTACCAGCTGTTGTTCCGTTAGTATTTGTTTCAGTACCATTACCGCCAGTACCACTTCCAGAACCACCACCGCCTCCAGAGCCGCCGCTTCCAGAGCCACTACCGCCGATTCCAATTCCGTCCCCGGTGCCTGAACCTCCAGAACCGCCGCCGCCAGTACCACTACCACCTGTACCCGTTCCAGAACCTCCTTCACCGGTTCCGTCACCACCGATTCCACTTCCTCCTGATCCAGAACCACCTGTACCTGAACCATCACCAGAGCCACCAGAACCGCTGCCACTACCAGAACCAGTTCCTGTGCCTTGAGTAGTTTCATCATCTTCATTTTTAGTACCATTTAAATTATAAGTTTCTTCATCATATTCATTGGTACTACCTATTATCTTTTTTAAATCAATATCTTCTCCACCAAAGTTTAATTTTTCATTAGCAATATCAAATGTATAAGCTGCTGTTCTTAAAACTGTTGGAGTAATAGTTTTGTAACTTGTTTTATCATTTAGTAAGGTAGCATTACCTAATTTATCTAAATTGATTATTAAATAGTTACTTGTTACAAAAGAGGAATCTTCTGATTCTATAGTTCGATCGATAATTAAATATTTTCTATCGGCTAATTTATAGAATTTAGAATTTACTGAACTTTTAATTAAATTTTCGCCTTTAATTACTTCGACTTCTCCCTCTTTAGTAACTTCATAATATTTTCCATATAGGGTCATATCTCCATTAGCGGTATTATATACAACGGCATGAGTTCCTAAATCATATTCTTCATCGTCTAGGATTAGATAATAGTCTCCACCCCATTTAATTTTAATAATTCCTTCCGTATTAGTGGTTATCATATTATTTTCTTTATCAAACATAATAGAACCGGGAGTTATTTCATAAGCAGTTCTATCTATATCAATAGATTTTTTGATAGCATAAGAAAATATAACAATAATTATTACACATAGTACTAGAATTATTATCATCGTTTTCTTAGTTTTATTATTATATTTTCTCATATTTTATTCCTCCTAATTATAAGTTAAGTATTGTTGTAAAGTTTGTATTACCATTAATTTGGTCTGCTAATGCTACTAATTGTCCATTCCTCATATACCAATATTGAGTAGTAATAATATAAGTGTTACCTGATTTAAATGTGAAATTTTGGTTTTCTTCTTTTCCATTAGATACATCAATAGTCCATTTTGGTGTCTTATCTTCTTGTTTTCCAAATATATTATCTACAAATACGAAACCAGCTGTATCTTTTTTTTCTGAATCGATAGTATATGTTCCTGTTGCTTTACTACTACCACCCTTTAAAGAAATTGTATAAGTTGCTTTTATTATTTCTGTTAAATTACTTGAACCATTATATGTTAATGTTACACTCTTAGCTGTAGCTTGTCCCGCTGTAACGGTACCTAATGTAATATCATTATCAATTGGTGTATAAATGAAATCTGTAAATGGTATTGTATAAGTTTTTTCCTCTTCTGTATATCCAACATTATTTCGATATGTTTCATAAGATAATTCTACATAATATAATGTATTTGAACCAATTTCAGCATCTAAACTAGTAAATTTTATTTCTTTATTAGCTGTACCACCATTAGTAACGGTATTGCCATTTTTGATACCATCTATTACATTGGATAATGTTTTAATAACATTACCTTTTTCATCCTTTAATTTGACTGTATATGCTCCATTTTTGATTACATAATGATTATCAGTAATCTGTGGTACAAATGATATATAGTAATATTTAACTGCATCATCTTCACACTCATTACTATTTGCCTTATATTCTTCACAATAGAAACCAGCTTTCAATGTATTTTTTAAATCAATAGTAGCTTCTTCTAAAGCATCTATTTTGATAGATAAATTAGTAAATCCACTATTATTAGGACTTCCACTTGTTAAACTATCATTTTGATAAATTAATACTTTTTGATCTTCAACATATTTTCCATTTGTATATGGAACAGCATAAACAACTAATTTATAATAACCTCCGCCAAATACAAAATCATTATTAGTAAATTGGTATGTATGACCATTTTTTTGATCTAAATTAGCTATATTATCATTATGTCCTTTATCAGAATTAGCTGCAATCGAAATATAACATTTAGAATCAGTAACATACCCATTACTACTTTTACCAACATCTTCAGTATTACATTTGCTAGTATCAGCAGTAGTACCATCAAAATTGACAGGTATAAAGTTTTTTACAGTTGTAGTTTCACCTGTTTCTGGATCGATGGTGGTAGTAGTTGGATTTTCTGGATCAGGTTTATATAACTCAAATCTTATTTTATAATTTTCATTATTTTTGAAAACTAATCGCCATTTTAATTCTTTTTGTGATATTTCACCTGCATATGCTTTTGGCTCTACAGCAAATGTTAAAGTACTTATTAAGCCTTTAGCATCTAAAGTAGATGAAGTATATGTTTTGGTAATATAAGTATTTTTACTTGAAATATCATATAATTGTGTATAATCATTATCTATATAAGCATAAACTTTGAAATAATATGTTGTTTCTGGAGTAAGATTTTCTATTTCAATTGAATTAATAGTAGCTTTATAACCGGCTGAATCACTTCCACTTATAGATAAAGTTGTTTCTTTTTTAGTTAATAATTTAGTACATTCTTCATCACTATATACTTCGACATATATTTTATTATGGGCAACTCCATCTTTTGTGAATTGTTTGTTGCCATACATTCCACTAGCTTCCATATCTATTTTAATACTATTAATAGTATTATTTTTATTGGTAGTTACTTTAACGGTAGGTATTATAGCATCAAATTTATATTTATTATTAGTTGTTTTTAATTCAGCTTCATTTAATACTTTAGCATCATATCCTTTATATTCAGTTTTTCCTACTGTTAAGTTCATACCAGCATTAGTAGGAATAGTATTAAATATAATTCCAAAGTTGTCAATAGCATTATTGGTATATGTAGAACCTTCTAATGAATTGTATTTACTGCTATCAGTATTAACTAACTTGTTATATATATATATTGTTTCTCCATCTTGGTTGTATGACTCTTTTAATAAAAGAATTCCTCTATTAATATCTTCAACATTATATGTAGATGTTGTTGTAATTTCACCCTTATTATTAGTACTACTATTACTAAAGATATTTAAATATTTATTTTTTTCTCTATTCTTTAGCATAAAACCATTGTCAAATTTTTGATTATATCCCATTAATCCATTATCATAATAGCTATATACTGATACATTCATGTTATATCCCATAAATCTACTAATATTAGCATAATCTATAGCTATATATTTATAATCTTTAGTAATTGGATTACCTTCTTCATCATATTCTCCAGTTTCTTCTTTAATAGTATTTAATCCAGCTGCTAAGAAATATCTTGTATACTCAGTTATATCTTTTTTATCATTAGTATTTATTACTACTTTATAGGCAACAGCTCTATTTGTTACATCATTATCTTCTAATTTTATTTTTAATAAGTTACCTTTTTCATTTAGAATTGTATAAGCAATTTTATTATCATATTTATATTCTGTTTCAAAATCATTGGTTGCTATTGATACGTATCTTATTTCGTTATCAGTATTTTTTCTAGCATAATATAAAGTATATTCACTATTAGTATTTAGTGGTATTGTTACATCTTTATATTCGTTATTAGCAACTAATGAATTCTTTATTTCATTATAATTTTCTTTATCTTCACCTAATGTATAGTAGAAGTTTTTATTGAATAAAGCTCCATCAGTATCTTTAAAGCTATATCGATATGTAACACCATTAGAATCACTCGTTGATATATATTGAGTATATATTGGATCTTGTCTATCAATAGATACTATTTTATAAAGTTTATCGTTAGTATAAACGGGATTTGAACCATCTTCGGTAACAAAATTTAAGGTATATCCTATTTTGTATTTATATCCTCTAGTAAAGTATTTGTTGCCATCATCTAATTCACTTGAATCTAGGTATATAGTTTGGGTTTTAGGTTGATATTTGTTTCCCATATCAACACTGATTGTTTTGGTTTCTTTCTTAGTAGTATTGTTATAAATAGTATAGTCTACTACTACTTTCTCGTAAGTGAAAGCTGAATCAACAAATATATCACTTAAACTATTTTCAATAGTAAGACCTACTATAGTTTCATCATTTAATTCTTCTAAATTAGTAATCTTTTTGGCTAATTCTTCCATTTCTTCGGTTGTTAAGTGTTTTTTTAGAATAGGTGATACTGTTATATAAGTCTCATTAGGATTAGTTGCTATTCTAGCATCTAAGTAATATGACGCTGTTAAATTAAACGTATATATACTATCCTCAATAAGTATTTTTTCACCTGATTTATATGTTCCTTCAACCTCTACTGTATAAGCACTATTTAGTGTTTTAGTGGAATTATTAGTTACTGCTATTAAATCGGCTAATGAATCAAGTTTACCTTTTTTTAATTGAGTAGCGTCTTCAAATAATGAATTTTTGATTGTCATTTCGTTAAATAAATCAGTGATAGCATTTTTATCAGTAATTGTATAAGTACCAATTAGTTTTTCTTTATTATTATAACGTCCACTATATAATTTGAAATTTATATTAGATATTTCTTCATATAGGTCTTCTAGTTCAATATTTTGAGGTGGTTCTAATCTAGCTTTAAATGTTACTACATCAGCTTCGGTTGGTTCCCCACTTTTATTATCACCAACTACTTTAAAGTAAATATTTGGACTTTTATCGGTTTTAACGTAGAAGGTATCACCTATTTGTACATTAGGATGTAATATATTATCATCGTCATAGTAATTACCGAATAATTTTACAGCATAAGTTGTATTTGAAGTTAAGTTATCTAATATCAATTCTGAAGTTAAAGTTTCGGGATTAAAACTTATTGATGTATCGTTTTCATTAGTTTCTTCTTTTTCGATATCATAATATCTTATGGTAAAGTTATTAGCAGAATTAGAACATTGGCGACCTCTCATCGGTACCGTACAGTTAGCATCTATTAAAGTTAATATTCCTTCTACTCCACTCATATCAGCATTTTTTAATTCAAAATTTATTTTGGGTTTGCTTTTTATTAGGAAGTTACTACTATAATCTGTAGATACTTCTCTAATCATTTCATTATCATTGTATTGAGCTATTATTTTACAGCGATAATCTACACCTGTATTTAATTCATCTATTTCATTAAGATTTAGTACTAGTGGGTCTGAATCATTTTTAGTAATAGAGTATTGAACTTCTGGATTTAGATTTTCTACTGTTATATCAGTTGCTAAATAAATATTATATGTATAAGAAACAATACTTTTATCTTTATCAGTAACATTATTTAATTTGATTGTGAATTTTACTTCTTCAGAGTTAGCGTCAACATCAATTCCTGATATTTTTGGAGTTTGTTTTAAGGTTGTATCAATACGATTTATAGTATATAGATTAGAATATGCTATATTATCAATCCATACTGTATCAACATTAATAGAATAACTTGTATTTGATTGTAATCCTGTAAATATGGCACTATTATTTAAATCATCTCTTGAAATAGTAAATTCATTTGGACTAATACTAGTGTTAGTGCCATTATTATCATAAATACTTATATGTACTTTAGTTACATCAGTATTTTCATCAAATAAAATATTATATGCTAAGCTACTATCAGTAGCATAATTTTTTTCTAAAGCAATTCCTAATTCTTTAGTCCTAAATGTTTTTTGAAAGTATTGTTTTTCATTTTCAATACCAGTTTCTACTATTGTTAAGGCATATTCAGTATTTGGTACTAAGGTTGAATAAGGCAATGTAAAAGTTCCGTTGGTTAAATTAATGGTTTTGGGTGTTTCTTTAGCTCCAGTAGCTACATTTGTTAAATATGCTACGACATTTCCTTTAGCTAAATTAGCATTGTTTAATTGTAGTGATAAATCAATCGTAGTAGATGTTACGATAGCTTCAATTAATTCAACTTTAGGACTAGCGGTTGTAACATCAACGCCTCCGCCGCCGCTACCGCCACTACCACCGGTTCCATCGCCGCCAGTCCCATCACCAGTGCCATCACCAGAACCTCCAGAACCACCACCAGTTCCGTCTCCTTCGCCAGTTCCTTCACCATCGCCGCCGGTTCCATCACCAGATCCAGTTCCGTCACCTTCACCATCGCCGTCGCCACCAACGCCATCACCGTTTTCTCCTGAGCCTTCGCCAGTTCCGCTACCACTACCATCCCCGGAACCTCCACCAGATTGTTGTTTTTCATCAACGTCTAAATTAATATTTTCATTACCACTGATAGTAATTTGTGATAATAACATTTTAGCATCCCCGTCATGGAATATTTTCCCGTCACCAAGACTAATTGTAATATTATCACCAATATAAGCATAAGAGTCTTGTGCTGTTACTTGATAGCTATGCTCTTCATTATCTATTTTTATAATTCCTTCTTCTACATATAAAATTTCAAAATAATCTCCTGATATTCTATCTTCTATAGTTGGAATTTTGATTGTTAAATCTTTGCCGGCTATTAAATATTTATTGTCACTAATTCTTCCTACAAATGAATCAATATTTATTTTTCGATCGTTACTTGTTACAGTGTAGTGATTATCTTCATATACAATTGTATTATCATTAGTTATATTATAATAAGATACCATCGGTGAAGTAATATCACTTAAATTTACTAACGCTCCTTTTTGTAAGAAAGAAACATTTCCGTTTGCATAATGAACAAAACTAGCTGGATCAACAGCTACAGTATTTGATTCTTTATCAGAAAATGTTATTTTTTCTTCAACATTTTCTTTATACTTAGTATTGGCAGAAAAATAATATTTTTGATTTGTTTTAGTAGATGTTTCAATGATATAGCCATCATTAGCAAATGTACGAGAATTATCTTTATACAAAGTTAAAGCTCCTACTATTAATACTGCTAAGGTAGCAATACTGATTAATAAAATAAATAAAAATTTGTTTTTTATGAACTTAAACATCTATATTCACCCACTCTTCTATTTTATAGAATAATTATATCATTCCTAATACTTAATGTCAATTTGTTAAGAGTTGGTATTTTAAGTTTTTTAGGAATAAAATGCTTATTTATTTTGGGCTTTATTAGATAGTTAAATATAATATAAAAACATTCTCTAAGATACTTAAGAGAATGTTTAATTAGTACTGACTTCTTTTTTTAATTCAACATAGTTGCCAGAATCTAGATAAATTATTCCATTTTTTCCTTCTAATTTATCTTTTATTTTATTATATTTGTTTAGTTTATCTATTTTAGTTAAGGTTATATAAACTAGATTACCATCATTCATATATAATAAAAATCTATCTTCATCTACTTCTACAGGAGTATATTCTATTTGAGATATTTGTCTTAAAATATTAGTTTTAATTTTACTAAATTTATTAGTAAAATTATTATATATTTCTTCGTTAGATATCTCGTTAATTAAAATTGGGATATCATTTAAATTATAAGTATTTTCTAATTTTTGGCCATTACTAAGGATGATATTTTCATCCTTAGTAATGGCTATAACTTGATATTCTTCGATAGTTATTTCAATGATATTACCTATTTTTTTAGAAATATCAATTGATTTAATATATTTATTTTGTTTAATAGATTGTTTTAATTCACTTTTTCTCGTTAGAAGAAAAGATGGATATTGATATAAAGCAGACAATTCAATTATTTCATCATCTGAAATTATTTGATTACCTTTTATATAAATATTTTTTATGGGCATGGTAATGGCATAATAAAATATGCCTACTAATAGTAATAGTATACCTAACAAAATACATATATTCTTTATTTTAAATACCCTTTTTTTCTTCTTTTTTTTGGCCACTTTTATCACCTAATCTATAATTATTTGTTCTAATATTAAATCAACATTAAATTCTTCTTTTACTTCTTTTTTTACTTTATTAATTAATTTAACAATATCTTTACCGGTTGCACCACCAGCATTAACAATAAAATTAGCATGTTTATTAGATACTTCTGCTCCACCAATATTATAGCCTTTGAGACCACATTGTTCAATTAAGGCTCCAGCTGCAGGCATCCCCGGCGGATTTCTAAATACTGATCCAGCCGATGGCATATCTAGTGGTTGGGTTTCAATTCTTTTAACTCTTCTTTTACTTATTTTTTCTAATATTTCGGCTTTATTACCACGATTTAGCTTAATAATAGCTGATACAATAATGTATTCTTTTTCTCTTTTAAACAGGGAATTTCGATAGTCGAATTCTAATTCTTCTTTAGTCATAGTAACAAATTCATAATTAGAATTAATCACTTCAACACTCTCTACTACTTCTGATAAAGAGCTATTATATGCGCCAGCATTCATAGCGATAGAGGCTCCAATATGCCCAGGAATGCCACAAGCAAATTCTAATCCTTCTAAACCTAGACTGCACGTTTCAAGAGCTAGTTTTTGCAATGAATAGCCAGCATCTACTTCAATGATATCATCATCAATAATTATTTTATTTAATTTGGTTAAGATAATTATTACTCCATCATAATAAACATTTTTAAATATAACATTACTTCCATTACCTAAAACAATATATCTTTCCTTTGAGTTATTTAAATATTTTAATAAATCTCTTAATTCCTCTTTAGTCTTAGGAAAAACTAAATATTTACAAATTGTTTCTATTCGATAAGTATTGTATCTTTTTAAGTTGGCTTCTTCATAATATTCTAGATGGTGTTCTTTAATAAAATTTTTTATCATTTAGGATCATTTCTTTCAATATGTTATAGATTCTTTCTCCAGAATCTTTTATTCCAAGATTACTTACATTTTCTTTTAGTTTATTATATTGTTTTTCATCTTTTAAAATATCATCTACCATTTTGATGAAGCCAACTTTGTTTAAATCTTTTTCTTCTAACATCAAAGCAGCGTCTTTATCGACTAAATCTTTGGCATTTTTATATTGATGATTATTAGTTACATAAGGACTGGGAATGAATATTGTTGGTATTCCCAAAGCCATTATTTCACTCATAGTAGAAGCACCAGCTCGTGATATCATTAGATCGGTACGTTTCATAATAGAAGGTAAATCTTTTATGAAAGGTACTACTTTAACATTATCGGGAAATCTTTTATTTTTTATTTTTTCATAATAAGCCTCTCCCGTTACATATAAAACTTCATAGTTTTTGGTACGAAAACCATATATGTATTCGACCATTTTTTCGTTGATAGTTTTACTACCTAAACTGCCCATTACAATTAAGACTAATTTTTTATCTTCACTTAATCCAAAGTCACTTTTTTTAGCGGCTTTAGTAGCAATAGCTTTCTCACTACAAGGGTTTCCTGTTAACGAAACCTTATCATTTGGAAATTCACTTAAAGTAGATTCAAAGCTTACTCCTATTTTATCAACATATTTAGTTAAATACTTATTAGATAATCCTACTACTGAGTTTTGTTCGTGAATAAAAGTTTTATGTCCTAATTTTTTAGCAGCCCAAATAACAGGCGCAGTTACGTATCCACCAGCGCCTATTACTACATCGGGATTAAAATCTTTAATTAATTGTAAACATCTACGTCTAGCTTTAATAAATAAGCCTAGCGTTTTGAAATTTTCTAATGTTAATTTTCTAGCAAAACCGGTTATCTCGATAGCTTCGTAAGGTATGTTCATCGATGGAATTAAATCTTTTTCCATTCTATTATGGGTTCCTATATATAAAATTTCACTATTTGGTTCTTCTTTTTTTATTTTATTTATAATCGATAAAGCTGGATAAATATGGCCTCCGGTTCCTCCAGCACTAATTACTACTCGCATTTGTTCACCTCTCTCGTGTGCAATTTATTATATCATTAATTTTTAGTAAAGTTAAGTATATCTAATATAATTATACATTTTTTTAATTTGATTATGTCAATTATTAGATAGTTAAAATACTTAAATGTCTTTAGGTATAAAGTTATATAATTTAATAGTTACTATCTTTTATTTTACTAAAAAGTTTAATACATCCGTTAAATCTAATTTAGTCATTAAAATGATAATGGCAGCCATGCTTAAGAAAGGACCAAAGGGAATAACGTTTTCTTTACTGGAAAATAAAATAATTAGTGCTATTGGAAAAGCAATAAAGGTTGCTAAAAAGATAGTACAAATAGCCATAGGTAGCCCTAGCACAAGTCCAAAAAGAAACATTAGTTTAATATCCCCACCTCCAAGAGACTCCTTTTTAAAAGCTTTATCACCTAATATTTTGATGGCATACATAGCTAGAAAGGCTCCTATTCCTGAATAGATATGTAAAGCTGCTACTTCTAGGCTAGTACCAAAAATATAGATTAAAATAATTATTAGGCTGGATGCAATTAAAACTTCATCTAATATAATCATATATTCAATATCACTTATAATGACTATAATTAAACTAGATATAAATACTAAAGCTATTAATAAATCAACAGTAAAATCAAAAGAATGATAGCATACAGCAAAAAGAAGCCCCGTTATTAATTCAACTATCCAATAACTAATAGGAATTTTACTATGACATTGTTTGCATTTTCCTTTTAATAAAATATAAGATATGATGGGAATATTTTCATACCAGCTTAAACTATGGTTACATTTGGGACAATGCGAACCTGGAGATATTATCGATTCATCATTAGATAATCTAGTTGCTACAACATGATAGAAAGAGCCCATAATGGCTCCAAGAATAAAAAAAGTGATTATAAAAAATGTTTCCATCTACATCTTCCTTCCTTTTTCTATTATGCAATATTTGAATACATATCAAACATTGGTACTATTACCGCTAATAAAACGATACCAACTGCTACTGCTAAAAATATTATCATAATTGGTTCTATTAAGCTTTTAAGTTGAGTTACTAAATTTTTTTGTTCAACATTATAGTAGTCAGATACTTTTGCCATCATTGTTCCTAATCGTCCTGTCCTTTCACCAGTTAATAACATTTCATAGGCAATTGGTGGAAAGGCCCAATGATCTTTAAAAGCAATTGAAACACCGTTGCCATTACTTAAGTTAATTACAGCATCTTTAATTAAACCTTTATATATTTCATTATCAGTTATTTTTCCCAATATTTCCATACTATCAGTAATAAAAACATCATAATTGATTAAGGATGCAAAAGTTTTGGTAAACATAATTATTTCTTTATAAATAATTATGTTTTTTATAACGGGTATGTGCATTAATAACCATTGAACAGCTGAACGAAAATTAGTTACATTTTTATAAAGGATAGTTAAAATAGTAAATATAGCAATAATAACTAATATTACATATATAAGATTAAGCGCTAAAAAGTCACTAACAGCCATTATTACTACTGTTATCGTTGGTAATTCACTACCTATTTGACCATACATATCGGTAAATTGTGGTACTACATAAAGAATAATATACACCAATACTACAACGGCAATAATAAAGATAACAGCTGGATATGTCATAGCACTAATTATTTGCTTTCTATTTTCATCGCTTGTTTTATAATAATCAGCCATATCGTCTAGAACTCCAGTTAAGTTACCAGTTAATTCAGACGTTTTGACCATGTTAATTAATAATCTTGGAAAAACTACACCTTGCTTGTTTAAAGCTTCACTAAATGTTTCGCCACTAGTTAATTCAAATACTATACGATTATATAAATTTTTGGTTTTCTTATCACGAGCTTGTTTGGCCAAAATTCCAATCGAATCTATTAATGGAATACCAGCTTTTATATAGGTAGATAACTGAGTTAAAAAGAAATTTAAATCTTTATCTTTCATTTGTCTAGTCGCTAATTGGACTAGACCTAATTTATTAAACATTTCATCTTCTTCAATATTTAAAACGTCATAACCTTGATTTAGCAAATAAGAATGAACATCTACTTTAGATAAAGCATCTAATTTGCCATCTGTTATGTTACCAACTTTATCCCTTGCTTTGTATTTATATCGTACATTCTTAGTATTCTTTATTGCATCTTGGGGAGTTAATTCCATAGTTTTTAATTTTAAATTTTTTTCTCTTTTAGCAATACTTTTTTTATCATTGCCACTGCTACTTCCACCAATTGGTTGATTTAGAGCGTTAATAACTTTTTTTAATCCTCCAGCCATTTTTGGGCCTCCTTTATTATTTCAATTTTAACATATTTTTTAAACTTTTTCTATTTTTTTACATATATTATAGTAAAGAGGTGATAATTATGTATAATCAACCTTATTTTATTCCGGGATATTTTCCTTCGTCAGTTGCGCCTTCAATGATGCGTGGTGGTATAAGTGGAGCAATGAATGGGGCGAGATTAGGAGCAATGGGAAATGCAATGAATGGGGCAAGATTAGGTGCTCAAGGTGCTAGTAGAGGATTAGGATTATTTAGCCGCCTAGGCAATAGTTTTTCGGCTATCAAAAGCATTAATTGGGGTAGTTTAATTACTAATACTTCTAAGACTTTAAATGTCGTTAATCAGGCAATTCCTTTAGTTAGACAAGTTGGACCAATGGTAAATAATGTAAAATCGATGCTTAGAGTAGCTTCTATTTTTAAGGATGAAACCGATAAGAAGCCAACTCGTCAAAGAGCACAAAATTCTAGTAATACTGGTAATTATACTAATCGCAATACTAATACCGCTTATATAAATCCAAGAACCAGTACTAATCCTACAAATAATAATAATTTAAAAAATCATTCTACTAGTATATCAGATACTGATACCGAAACCAGAGTTAGTGCTAATAATTATGATGGTTCTCCTACTTTCTTTGTTAGTTCATAATATTTATAGTATTTTCATAAAAATTGGAAATGCTTTTTTATTTGTTTTTTATCCATTTACCAGTACATTCTTTTTTCTTTATTTTTAAATACTTATCAGTACTTTTTTCTAAAGTTATTTTATATTCAATCTGGTATTCAGTTTTATCGGTACCTCTTATTATTTCTTTTTTATTATTAATAACATAATCATATCTACTAACGTGTAGATAAGCATTTATATTATCAATACCATTTTCTTTTTGGATTGATAATATTCTTACTTCTTGTAATTTAATATTAGTTGCAACTAGTTTTTGTTTATTTTCTTTTAATTCTTTTAATTTATTAAGTTCTTCTTGATAGAGATTATCAGTTAATAATTCTTTTAAAATATCATAATTAAATTTACTTTTAGCTACTTCTACTTTTTTGTAAATATCAAATATATCACTCATTAATTTTTCTTTATCTAAGGTATTATCTATTTTTTTTATATCATTATTAGTTAAATCTAAATTTAAGTCTTTTTTAGGATTACTGGTTTTATTTTTAAAAAGCAATGGAATTATTAGCATAAGAATACCTATTACAATAAATGACAACATTAACAAAAGTAAGGCTTGATACTCAGAGTTCATTATTCTATTTAACATAATTAAACACTTCTTTCTTCTTTTTTACTTAGTATCTACTCATTATTGGTATTTGATATGATATAAGGATTTGTTTTAGTTCCAACACCATTTGTTATGATAATATTTTCGTCTAATCTTAAAATTGGTCTAATCCCTAATGAATAGTTACTGCTATTATTAGTTATAAGGTTGGTTTGGGACTTCCAACTAAAGTAACTAATAGGTCCTTCTTGGTTATATGAATTGGCATACCAATAAGAATCCCCAATATTTAATAAATCGTTTTTAAGACCACATTTGTCATCACTTATATTATAGCAACTTTCTAGGGCACTACTAGTTATTTTAATAAAATCGTCATTTTTTATATTCCAAGCAGTTTTATTATCACATATTCCATCTTTTGCATAATCTTTATTACAATAAGTTATAGCTTTAGCATTTAAAGCATCAATGTGTTTATTAGCTAACGCAGTATCACTAATACTAGTAGTACAAGTAGTTGAACTAGTTCCATCAACATTAGTGCACATACATTCCGTTGAACCAGCACTTATTAGATAAGTACTACCTTCCTCGATATATGCAATTCTCCATCCACTTGAATTAAATTCAGATTCTAAATTAGTACAATAACCATTACTTGTATCACTACTATTAGCATTTATACCATTACAACTTTCGTCTTTACAACCATTATTACCTGTATATGCTACATAACTCCCTATCTTAGCATCAGAAAGTAAAAGAATAGTTTCAGCTATATAAGTACTATTATCTACTTCAGTATTACCAGTTGGAGTAGCTAAACCATCAATCGATAATTTAGCATGAAAACTTTTATTTATTTCTGTATTTTGAATGGTATCGGATATCCATACTCGGACATCGACAGCAACGCTACTTCCAGCTGGTACTGTTATATCTTCTTTAATAATGTTATTTGAACAGTCAGATAAAGCTTTTGGTTCTAATTTTCCTACTTGAACCATTATATATTCATAATTTATTACATCAGTCGTAGTAGTATCAGTTAAAATCAAATCAAATATGTAAGGAACATTGCCATTATTGGTAATTGTCACTCGATATGGATCAATTAAAATACTATTCTCAATACTAGTTGGATGATTACTAACTAATTTAATATTTTCTTCACTTAAAGTATAGCTAATATCTAAGTTACCCGTTTTATATACGTTAGCATCTTCATCTATTTCAGTAGTAGTAAATACAGAGTATGTACTCCCTATTAAAAGAATAGCCACTAATGTAATAGAAAACACACTTGTTATAATTAAACGTTTTTTATTCATTTATTAAGCCTCCTTATTCTTTTTATATTGTTTATATTTTATAATTTAAGTATACTATGAATTAGATTAAATTTCAATACAACATTTAAAAGGTTCTTAAATATATTTTTTTATATTCAAGAACCTTTTACATTTATTTAAAGAAAGCTAAGTAAATTAAGAAAACTAAATATATTAGTAACAAAATACATCCATTAGCTTTATCAGAAGTACTACTCTTATCAGGAACTCCTACTGCCATAGCAGCAAATACTCCACCAATTAATCCCCCAATATGAGCAAAATTATCAATACCTGAAAAACTAAAACCAATAAATAAATTTAGAACAATAAGTGGTATAATTTGACTTTTTAAAACATTGCCAAGATAAACACGATAGTGATATCCAAAGTAAAGAATAGCTCCTAACAATCCAAAGATAGCACCACTAGCACCAACACTGATAGCATTATAGCCAGATAAGGCCGTTGATAATAGGCTCCCACTAATACCACTAAACAAAAAGATGAAGAAGTATTTTATTTTTCCATAAAAGCTTTCAGCTTGTGGACCTATCACATATAAAGAATACATGTTACATAATAAGTGAATAATACCGGCATGTAAAAAAATAGATGTAAATAAACGATAATAATCCCCTCTTTTGGTAAAGGCGATAGCATTAGCACCAAATTCGATTAAAGTTCTATTATAAGTGGAACCATCCCCAAAAATATACATCAATATAAATAATATGACACAGACAAGAATGATTAAATATGTAATTAATGGTTTTTTCATAGAAAATATTTTTTCAACCCGTTTTGATTTAGCAAAACTTTCTTTATTGATATCGTCACTTATTTTTACGAATAAGTCAATTCCTTTTTCCTCGTGACTAGTCTTTTCAACAATATCGGGAAAAAGTTCAATTAAGTTATCATTTTTTATTTCGCTAGTTTTGCTAATGAAAACATTTAACATATTATTTTCATCATCAGGTAATTTAACATCTTCTCCTAAACTAGTATAAATATTAATAATGGGCATATTTAAGGAAAAAGTTTTTTTCTTTAAATTACCTATAATTTTATTTAATTTAAAACGATCAAAGTTTAATTGTTCTTTATTATGGATATAGTGACTGACAATACGAATTAGTTTATAATCATTATCTAAATTTTCTAGCCATATTTCATCATTAATACCATGTAATATAACTGGATTATAATTTTTTTCAGTAATAAAATAATGAACTAAATTCATAACTAAAAGATCACTATTATTTAATTTTATTTCTCTTGGCATATTTCCTTCCTTCTTTCTTGTGTATAATATTATACTAAAAAACATATTATTAATAAAGAGGTGAATTGTGAAGTTTAAAAAATTTTTGGTTTATTTGTTATTTTTACTTCCGTGGTTTTTATCGGGATTTATTTTTAAAGTGGATACTTCTTATTATCTTAGTCTTAACCTTCCCTGGTTTGCGCCACCACCAATTGTATTTGGGGTTGTTTGGCCTATTTTGTATATTTTGATTGCTTATACGGTATATAAGACATTTCCAAGTAATGCATCTAATTATAAGATTTATTTAGTTATTAATTATTTGGCTAATCAGCTATATACTTTTTGTTTCTTTACATTACAAAATAACTTTTTAGGATTAGTAGACGCTATTATAGTACTTATTTCTTCTTTATATTTATATGTTGAGACTAAAATGCTTAAAGGGAATGTAGCTAAATATTTAATACCATATGTTATATGGAATATTTTTGCTTTAATATTAAGTTTTACAATATTTTTTATTAATTAAGCTTTAAATTGGTCTAGAATTTCTTCAAAACGCTTAGGCGGATTGGAATTAAATTCTAGATATTTTTTGGTAATTGGATGAATAAAGCCAATGGTCTTAGCATGAAGCATTTGGCCGAATTCGGGGTCTTCTAACTTTTTATAACCATAAACAGGATCATTAACAATTGGATGTCCGATATAGTTTAGATGCACTCTAATTTGGTGAGTTCTACCAGTTTCTAGTTGACATTCAATTAAAGTTGCTTTTGAATAACGGGCTAATACTCGCAAGTGAGTAATAGCATCTTTGGAATTGATATCAGTTACAGCCATTTTCTTACGATTATTAGAATCCCTACCAATAGGAGCATCAATAGTTGCTGTGTCTTCATTAATAGTACCTTGTACTAAAGCTATATATTTTCTAGTAACAGTTTTATTAGCAATTTGCTCGGCTAAATCAGCATGCACTTCATCTGTTTTAGCGATTAATAATAATCCCGATGTATCTTTATCGATACGATGAACAATTCCTGGACGAATACTTCCATTGATACTACTTAAATTATTGTTACAATGATACATTAAAGCATTAACTAGCGTCTTTTCGTGATTTCCAGCGGCTGGATGAACAACCATTCCACTTGGTTTATTAACGACTAATAAATAATCATCTTCATAATAAATATCTAATGGGATATCTTCAGGAATGATTTCTATTTCTTCGGTATAATCCTCATTAATAGTTATTTCATCACCTATCCGAAGAGAATAACTATTTTTAACAGGATTACCATTGACTAAAATATGATTAGAGTCAATCATTCGTTGAATTTTGCTACGACTATATGATAATTCATTCATTAAATATTTATCAATTCTTATTTTTTCTTCGGCGATTAGTTTCATTATGTTCCCTACTTTCTATTATACTTAAAATAAATAATATGAATACTCCTACGACGATGGCTGTATCAGCTATGTTAAAGATTGGAAATGAATAACCTAATAGATTGAAATCTAGAAAATCTATAACATAGCCATAGATTACTCTATCAATTAGGTTACCAAGCGCACCTCCAATAATTAGGCCATAGCAGATAGTCTCATATTTATCTAATGTATTTGTTTTGATATATTTTAAAATTAAAATAATAATAATACTAGTAATTATAATTACTAAAGGTATTTGGCCTTCAAGAAAACTGAAGGCCACTCCAGTGTTTTTAACAAATGTAATAGAGAAAAAGTTCTTGATAAGAAGTATACTTTGATGTTCTATCATCAAGTTTAATACTATTTGTTTAGAAATTATATCTATAATCAAGGTTAAAATACTTATAAGTACTGTTTTTTTCATGATAACCCTACTTTACTTTTTAAATTATCTGGTAAGGTATTTATGATGCTATTTTCATTACTAATATTGCAATCAGTGTTAGTACCAGTTAAGTCAACATAATAATAATATACATAATCACTGTCTTTATATACTTTTATTTCAGGATTAGCAGTATCAAAACATTGTTTTTTATTTTTAGGATTAACTAATTTATCATCTTCAATTATATTTTTAGCTATTAAGTCTTTTAAATATATTAAGCTACCGTCTGATTTTAAGACTTGATTGGCTGTTACTGAATAAGTATCGGCACAGGCATTATCGCGACATTTATCAAATGAATATGTAGTTCCATTAATATAAGTTGGTGGATATAAATCTAGATAATCATCAATCAAATTAGATAACTTATCAATAAATATTTTTTCACTTTTTAATTTGGAAGTGTTAATAGTACTTATAAAACTAGTAGTGGCAATTCCTCCAATAATTGCTATTACTACTATCACAGCTAGCATTTCCACTAAAGTAAATCCTTTGTTATTCATTTTTTCATCATAACAATAGGTAAGATTTTGATACTGTCTCCATCTTTTCCCCTGTTCTACACCGTACGTGAACATTTCTATTCATACGGCGTGCCATCGTAGTTTTAATAAATCTCTTATTTATAACTACAGTCAAACCAAGGGTTT
>JAFURK010000030.1 GCA_017480975.1 Bacilli bacterium | reverse complement strand
TTATTATACTTTTGAGTCATAGATTATCACCGCCTTTTACCTTAATAACATTATATATAAAAATAATTAGAATTAAAAGAAAAAATAGTAAATTTCTTTTAAAATCCACTATTTAATATTAATTAAGGTCTGAGTAGTAACATCGCCTAATAATTAAAAGTTACTATTAAGTGAATGTACTACCCAAAATAAATAAAGTTATGCTATAATGAACATGTGATGATTATGAATAAAGAGAGTAAACTAAATTATTATACTTATACCTTAAATATGACTATCTTAAACATACTAGCTATAATTTTATTTATCCTAGTAGGTGGCTTAGTCTTATTTATTGAACGACATGATAATTATACTGTAACCCTACCTATGACTATCTTCTTTATTCTAATGTTTGTTTGGCTAATTATCCATGAAATACTCCATGGAATTGCTTTCTTTATCTTTAAAGAAGTAAAAAAAGAAAACATAACCTTTGGCATGTTCTTAGAAAAAGGTGTTTTCTATTGTATGTGTAAACAAAACATTGGTAAGAAAGTTATATTAACATCATTATTATTTCCTATTACTATTATTGGGTTTATTACCTTAATAATAGGGATGATAATAAATAATTATGAATTAGTCTTTTTATCAGTATTAAATATCGTAAGTTCAATTGGGGATATCGTCATGACTATTTATTTTCTAAGATGTCCTAAAGATATTATCTATCTCGACTTAGATGATTGCACCTCATTTACAGTCCTGAGTAATAAATCATTAGATGACATCAAAGTACCAGGCATAGTTCTAGCTAAAAAAGGTACTTATGATAAGAAAAAAATGAAAGCCAAAGATAAAAGAAGAATAGTTATATCTAAACTATCTTATATCTTATTAATAATAATACTTATCTTAATCATAATCTCTATTATTAGAATAAACTAAATAAGTATTTTAAAACAATAGGAGGAATTTATGAATTTAGTAGTAATGGCTGCCGGGATGGGAAGTAGATTTGGTGGCCTAAAACAATTAACACCTGTTGGTCCTAGCGGGGAATTTCTAATTGATTATTCTATCTATGATGCTATTCTTGCCGGTGTTGAAAAAGTAATCTTTGTTATTAAAGAAGAACATCAAGAATTATTTCATGAGACTATTGGTAAAAGAATATCATCGAAAATAAAAGTAGAGTATGCCTTTCAAAAATTAGATGATTTACCAATTACACCAACGAAAGAAATAACAAGAACTAAACCATGGGGAACAGGCCACGCCTTGCTTACAAGTGCTACTTATGTTGATAGTAATTTTATGATTATTAATGCTGATGACTTTTATGGAAGAGATGCTTTCCTTACAATGGGCCATTTTTTGAAGGAAAATGCTTCTATAGATGGTGCTAAAAAACATTATGCTTTAGTAGGTTATCACTTAAAAAATACTTTAAGCCAAAATGGAACTGTTTCTCGTGGTATATGCGAAACCGAAAACGGTTATCTAAAAAAAGTAACTGAACGAACCAAAATCGGTTACAACCAAAATAATGAATTAGTTTATTTTGAAAATGACACTCAAACACCAATTGATGAAAACATCTTAGTTTCAACCAATCTATTTGGATTTACTAAAGAAATATTTATTGACGCTAAAAAATATTTTGAAGAATTTTTAATGATTGAAGATAATTTAAATACCAAAGAATTTTATCTACCAACCGTTGTTCAAAAATCAATCGATGACGATCTAGCCGATGTAAAAATTTTAAGTACAACATCCAAATTTAATGGTATGACTTACAAAGAAGATTTAGAAGGGTTAAAAGAATATATAAACGAATTAGTTAAAAATGGAATTTATCCAAGCAACTTATGGGAGGAAAAAACTGATGAAAAATAAAAAAACAATTATTATAGCTAGTATCATAATGATTATTATCTTATGTGCAGCATTTACTGTAAAATCATTTCAAAATGATACTTTCTACACCATTAAAGTAGGAGAGAGGATCTTAAAGAATGGAATCGACATGGTCGACCATTTCTCATGGCATGAACTTTCCTACACATATCCACACTGGTTATTTGATATTATAATTTATAAAATCCATGATATGGGTGGATTAAATGCCTTATATATTGCCAATATTATTATTTTCATTATAATAGGAATAAGTTTCTACTTTATTAATCTAAAACAAAATAAAAGTTATTTCTTAAGTTTATTTTTTAGTATTTTAGCCGTTATCATGTTAGCAAGATTTGTAACGATGAGAGCCCAATTAATAACTTACTTATTATTCCTAATTGAAATGATATTTATTGAAAGATTTCTATCTAATGGCCATAAAAAATATATTGTTGGCCTATTAATTCTATGCGTTTTAATAGCTAATTTACACGCTGCCGTATGGCCATTCTATTTCATATTAATGTTACCATATCTATTTGAATATTTAATAGCTCTAATAACTGCCAAAATTAAAAATAAACCACAACTAGGAATATTTGCTGAAAAAATAACTTTAGAAAAAAATAATCATATTAAAACATTATTTTTAGTATTTATCATAAGCTTAGTATTAGGATTACTAACACCAATTGGTGATGTACCATATACATACTTTATTAAAATTATGCAAGGTGACACTATGGAATACATCGAAGAACATAAACCACTAATCCTAATTCAAAATCTCTTCGTAATAGGATACCTAGTTATTATGTTAGTACCACTAGTATTTACTAAAGTAAAGGTAAGATTATCAGATTTAGCCATGATGGCAGGATTACTACTAATGTCATTTATTTCAATAAGACATATAGCCTTCTTAGGAATAATTGGTATGTTCTACCTATGTCGACTAATCTGTAACATTGGTAAAATTAATAGCGACAAACCTTTAGATTATGATTTGCCATGGTATGGAATTATAGTAGTACTTATAACTATAGTTGGAACATCTATCTTTGTGTATAACATTAACTTTAAAGACGAATTTATCAATGAAAATGTTTATCCAGTAAAAATAGTTGACTATATGGAAGAAAATCTAAATATGGATGAAGTTAGATTATATAATGAATATGACTTTGGTAGTTATCTAATTTATCGAGATATCCCAGTATTTATCGATTCCAGAAGTGATTTATATACAGAGCCATTCAATCATAAAACAGATATCTTTAATGAATGTATGAAAATTACTGAAAACTATGGTCGTATCTTCAAAAAATATGAAATAACCCATATCTTAATTTACAAAAATACAGAATTAAACCAAATTTTAGCCGCTTCTTCAAACTATGAACTAGTTCATAAAGAAGGAAGATTTATGTTATACAAATATATTACTACAACTGATGAAGCCTCTGATCAACAAGAAGCTTAATTAACCAAATCAAAAAGAATAAAAAAAAGAAAGAAAGTGATTTCGTTGTTAGAATTAAAAAAAATTAATAAAATTTATACAACTGAAAGTCTAAAACAACAAGCTCTAAAAGATGTAAGTATTTCTTTTAGGGAACATGAATTTGTCTCAATTTTAGGACCTTCAGGGTCTGGGAAAACCACCCTTTTAAATATTGTTGGTGGTCTTGATCAATACACCAGTGGAGACCTAATTATCAATGGTATTAGTACTAAAGAATACAAAGACACTGATTGGGATCGCTATCGAAACCACTCAATTGGCTTTGTATTCCAAAACTACAACCTAATACCACATCAAACCGTTTTAGCTAATGTCGAATTAGCTTTAACCATTTCGGGAGTAAACAAAAAAACAAGAAGAAATAAAGCTATCAAAATACTAAAAAAAGTTGGATTAGGGGAGCACATTCATAAAAAACCTAATCAACTATCAGGTGGACAAATGCAACGTGTTGCTATCGCCAGAGCGCTAATTAATGACCCAGATATATTACTAGCCGACGAACCAACAGGGGCCCTAGATACTAAAACCAGTATCCAAATAATGGCCCTATTAAAAGAAGTATCACAAGAAAAACTAGTTATTATGGTAACTCATAATCCCGATTTAGCTAAAGAATACTCAACTAGAATTATTCAAATAACTGATGGTAAAATCGTAAGTGATAACAACAAATTTGATAAGAAAGAACAAATAGCCGAAGGTAAAAAACATAAAAGCAAGAAAAATTATATGAGCCTAAAAACAGCCTTAGGCCTATCTTTCAATAACCTAAGAACTAAAAAAACTAGAACTATCTTAACAGCTTTTGCTGGCTCGATTGGTATCATTGGCATTGCCCTAATACTATCCTTATCTCATGGTATCCAATCTTATATCAATAAAGTCGAAGAAGACACCTTATCATCATATCCTATATCTATTGATGCATCATCAGTAGATACCGGTTCCTTAGTTGAATCCTTATCAGGTCAATCAAATAAGTCAACTAAACACGAAAAAGATAAAATATATTCCAAAAATATAATGGGTGACTTATTCACAACCATGACCTCACAAGTAAAAACTAACGACCTAAAGAGTTTTAAAGAATATCTAGAAAGTGAAAATAATAACATAACTAAATATACTAATGATATTCAATATAGTTATGATTTAACCCTAAATTTATACAAGTCCGATACTACTGAAATCGTTCAAGTAAATCCAACTACTATCTTTAACTCACTAGGTATGGATACCTCATCATATAGTTCAGCTTATTCTAGTATGATGTCTACTTACGATGTTTGGACTGAACTAATGAATAACCAAGATTTATTAAAGTCTCAATACGATGTTCTAGCCGGATCTTGGCCTAAAAATTATAATGAAGTAGTCTTAATTGTCAACGACCAAAACGAAATTAGTGACTATACTTTATATTCATTAGGCATTCTATCACAAAAAGATTTAGAAGAAAACTTCAAAAAAATGACCAATGGGGAAGAAGTAAAATTTGAAACAACCAGTTATACTTATGACGAACTATTAAACTTATCTTATAAATTAGTTTTAAATACTGATTATTATGAGAAGCAAGGTAATATATGGATTGATAAAAAAGATGATACTGACTATATGAAAAAAATAATTGATGCTTCTGATGAAATCAAAGTAGTAGGTATTATTAAACCCAATGAAGAATCAGTTACTGCCTCAAATGCCGCTTCTGGTATGATTGGTTATACTCATGAATTAACTAAACATCTAATTAATAAGATTAATGAATCAGAGATTGCTAAAGAACAATTAGCAAATACTGAAACTAATATTTTTACTGGTTCGGCTTTTAGCAATAATGATAAATTTGATATGGCGACACTAACACCAGAACAAAGAGCTTATTTTAGTAGCCTATCTAGTGAAGAATTAGCTACTTATATTGCTAATTATACTAAAAATGCTAGTGCTACTTATGAAGAAAACCTAAAAAAATTAGGTATCGTATCATTAGATAGTCCAAGCCAAATTCGTATTTATCCAAAAGATTTTGAATCTAAAGAAAGTATCACTGCCGGTATTGAAAAATACAATGAGGATCAAAAAAATAATGACAATGAAGAAGCTGTCATTGAATATACTGACTTAGTTGGCATATTAATGTCTTCAGTAACTTCAATCGTTAATGTTATTAGCTATGTCTTAATTGCGTTCGTTGCCATTAGCCTTATCGTATCTTCAATTATGATTGGAATTATTACCTATATTTCAGTATTAGAAAGAACAAAAGAAATTGGTATCTTAAGAGCTATTGGTGCTAGTAAAAAAGATATCTCGAGAGTATTTAATGCTGAAACTATCATCGAAGGAACTATCTCTGGAATATTAGGTATTGTTGTTACCTTAATTCTAAATATTCCAATTAATATGATTATTAAGCATATGGTAAATATATCTAACATCGCCAAATTACCTGTTATGGGAGCGATTATCTTAATAATCATAAGTATCTTTTTAACATTTATTGCTGGACTTATACCATCTCTATTTGCGAGCAAGAAAGATCCTGTTGAAGCCCTTAGAACTGAATAATACTGGTTGCTATTATTCAGTTTTTCTATACCTTTAAAATACTTAAAATTACTTTTACTATATAACTATATTTATGTAGTTAATGATGGTGATACTTAAAATATTCAAATAATCATATTTATCTTAAAGTAACAATAAAATTAATTACTAAAAAGCAGAATGGTGGTTCCATTCTGCGAGAGAGATATTAAATAAATTAATTTTATTGTTCTTCTTTTATTAGGTTAATTTCTTCAATAGTTTTATTAGTTATTTTAGATATAGTTTCTAAATCTATATTATTTTCTAACATAGCAATGATTGTATTTTTAGTATTTTGTTCAATACCTTCCTTCAAACCTTCTTTTTTAGCTTCAGCCTTTATTGAGTTACGTTCCCATTCTGCCCATTCTAAAGCCTCTTCTTCAGTCATAAATAAATCTTCATGAGTTAATTCACTTAATTTATCCATAATAAGTTTCCTTTCTTCAAAACTTAAAATACCTTTTGTTATTTCAGGAATATCATTAATATTATTATAATATATTAAAGCTCCCCATCTAACATGTTTAAGTATCTTTCCCTTGTTTTTTTCGTTATAATAAACTTCCTTGCACTTTGCAACATTTAACTCGAAAATTATAACATTTTTTACATATAATTCGTGGGTTCTATCATTTATTATTCGATAAGTTTCTAAGGTAGTTATTTCATTGTAATTTATATCTTTAAAACAGTTTATATTTATTTGCATAACCAATAAATTCTCATTATACTTTTCACCACGTTTAAATGAAGTACCAAATAATTGAAAGAGATAAGCCAAATTTTTAACAATTAAACCCGCATAGCTATAGCTATTTATTTCCAAATTTATTATATTACCATTTGTAACTCTTAAGACAAAATCACATCTTTTGGCTTTTTATTCTAGGTATTTTTGGAAAATCCTTCTTATTTTCAAAAATTTTATTAAAAAATTAGAATAATCAAACAAATGTATGATAGATTATAATGATAGTTAAGAAAGAAAATACTCATAAGCATTTTAATAAAAATAAATCCATAATTTATGCTATAATAACTATCAAAAGGAAGTGTGGTGTTTAAAATGAAAGTTGGTATTTGTACATTAGGTTGCAAAGTAAATATATATGAAAGCGAATATGTTGAAGATTTACTACGAGAGTCTGGATATGAAATAGTTCCTTTTGATACTATTGCTGATATATATATTATTAATACATGTAGTGTTACTAATGAAAGTGATAAAAAAAGTCGAAAGATGATTAATCAGGCTAAGAGAAGAAATAATAATGCTATTATTATTGTAATGGGCTGTTACAGCCAAGTAAAAAGTAGAGAAATAGACGCTGACATCATTCTAGGTAACAAAGATAAAAGTAAAATCGTAGAATACATTGAAGAATACTTAGCTAGTCAAAAAAATATTACTAAGATTTATGACCTAGGTAAAATTCAAGAATTTGAAGATATGGAAATTAACCATTTTGAAAATCATACTAGGGCTTTTGTTAAAATTCAAGATGGTTGTAACGCTTTTTGTAGCTATTGTATTATTCCTTATACAAGGGGGCCTGTTCGTAGCAAAAAGCCAGAAGATGTTATAAGAGAAGTAACCAATTTAGTTAATAAAGGCTATCAAGAAATAGTTTTAACTGGTATTCATACTGGTCGCTATGGTATTGATTTAGAAGATATGAATTTAGAAAAACTACTTAAAAGATTAGTCGAAATACCTAATCTTTATCGTATTAGATTATCTTCAATCGAAATTAATGAAATTACTGATGGAATTATGGATTTAATTAAGAATTCAAAAATAATTGCTAGACATTTTCATATTCCACTTCAAAGTGGCAGTGATAAAATTCTAAAACTAATGAATCGTCGCTATGACTTAGATTACTTTAAGGAACAAATCAAAAAAATTAGATCTATCGATAAAGATATTTCTATCACGACTGACTTAATTGTAGGTTTTCCTGGAGAAGGCGATCAAGAATTCGAAGAAACCATTAATACACTAAAAGAATTAGAATTCACTAAAATTCATACTTTCCCTTATTCAGCTAGAGTTGGAACCCCAGCCAGCACGATGGATAATCAGGTAAATGGGGTAGTAAAAAAAGAACGAGTTCGACAAGTATTAGATTTATCTAAAACGCAAGAATATAACTTCTACAGTAAATTCATTGGAAGTACTTTTGAAGGAATAGTTGAAGTCCATAAAGATGGTAAAGTAATAGTACTTACATCTAACTACATTCCAGTAATTGTTTCTAACCAATTAGAAAGCAACCAAATCATTCAAGTAAAAATAACTAAAATAGATAACAATAACCAAATATATGGTAAAGTTATTGATAAGTATTCTTAAACATGAAAAAGTGTATATTGATAGTAAAAAAGTGATAAATTTATTGAATATCACTTTTTTTTAGTATATAATTAATTTAAGAATGAAGGTGTATATTATGAAACAAAGAACAATCGGTGCCATTATCTTAATGGCCATATTAGTAGGTTCTATCTTACTTGGCTATGAAGCATTTGGGTTTGTTATGCTTAGTTGTGCTGTTATAGGGTACCGAGAACTTTTTACTATTAAATATGATGATCCTGAAAAAAGAATGGATATAATTAAATTAATTGGTGGTGGCAGCTTAGTTTTATTAGGACTTAATGAAGTATTTTTTAATGTTAGTAATGACTTATTAATATTAGTACCAATGTTAGGTCTTACCGTCCCAATTGTATTCTACAATGATAGTAAAAGATATAATATTCAAGATGCTTTTTATATCATGGGAATTGTATTCTTTTTAGGATATGCTTTTCATAATATTATATATATGGCTAAATTAGATATTTATAAATGTATTTTTATCTTTTTAATAGCATTTACAACTGATACTTATGCCTACATTAGTGGCTGTTTAATCGGTAGACATAAGCTTACTAGTATTTCGCCTAAGAAAACAGTTGAGGGTAGTGTAATTGGAACCATTATGGGAACTATCATTGGAGCAGTATATTATAACTTAGCTATTGGCGGATTAAGTATTGTAACAACTATTCTAGTATGCCTAATTTTAACGATCTTATCAGAAATAGGTGACTTAGTATTTAGTAGTATCAAAAGATATTTTGATAAAAAAGATTATTCTAATTTAATTCCAGGACATGGTGGCATACTAGACCGTTTTGATAGCGTTATATTTGTTTCATTAGGTCTTTACATTATTATGTCAATTTTATAGAAAGGGGTAGTTATGTTAAGTTTAGTTTTATTTATTATAATATTAGGGACTATCGTCCTTATTCACGAGTTAGGTCATTTTCTATTTGCTAAATTATTTGGCGTTTATGTTTATGAATATTCCATTGGTATGGGGAAAAAGATATTTTCAAAACGACCTAAAAATAGTGAAACCGAATATAATATTAGAATCTTTCCAATTGGCGGATTTGTTAGACTTGCCGGTGAAGAAGGAGAAGATGGTGATAATGAAGTACCATTAGATCGTAAATTATACAAGAAAGGCTTTTGGCAACGCTTTTTAATCTTCTTTATGGGACCAGGCTTTAATATGGTTTTAGCTTTAATAACTTTATTTGTTTCATGTTTAATTTTTGGTGGTAGTCTAACTACTTTACAAATGGCTGAAATACCTGAGGATTATCCTGCCTATGCAGCTGGACTTCGTGAAGGAGATACTATCTTAGCGGTTGAAGGAGAGAAAGTTTCGACTTGGACTCAAGCTAGATTAAAGATATCTACCGTAGAAGCTTGGGCGGAAATATCATTTAAAATAAAGCATCAAGATGGAACTATTGAAACAATTGAAGTAACTCCAAAAGAAGAAGAGAATGAAGATTGTGATGCTGATGACGAAGAATGTGAACCAGTTTATGTTTATGGTGTAGGTAGTAAAGTTATCGAAAAAAGTGGTTTTGTTGGTAGCTTAGAATATGCTTTCACCGAAACTAAGAATATCGTTTTATCAATGGGAACAACTTTAAAATATCTCTTTACTGGTAATTTAGGAGTAAACGATTTAAGTGGCCCAGTAGGTATTTATGAAGTAGTTGATGAACAAGCTCAATATGGAATAGATAGCCTATTATACCTATTAGCGTACCTTAGTATCAATGTTGGTATTATGAATTTAATTCCATTCCCAGCCTTCGATGGTGGCCACATCTTATTCTTACTTATCGAAAAAGTTCGTGGCAAACCAGTTTCAAGCAATGTCGAAGCAACTATCACAGGAATAGGCTTTATCTGCTTAATCTTATTAATGATTTATGTTACATGTCATGATGTAATCAATTTATTCACATAAGGCTCCTAACTATGGGAACCTTTTTAAAGTTAAATAAAAATTTTAGGATTAACAATGCAACATCTTGCTTATATCTTGCTTATTTTCTTGCTTATTCTAAGATTATCTACCTAAAATGCTTATAATTCATATCCCTAATTAATTATCAATTAAGTATTAAAAAATTATTATCAATTAATTTAGTTAACAATAATTATTCTTTTATTTTTATATGATATCATTAAAATGGAGTGAAAGTAAGAATGATGTATAATTAGGAAGAAAGGAATAAATTTATATGAAAGAAACTAAATTAGAAACAATTACTAATCTATTTAAAGGTAAAGAAATAAGAAGTATCTGGGATGAAGACAAAGAAGATTATTACTTTAGTGTAGTTGATGTCATTGCAACCTTAACAAAAAGTAATATTCCTAGAAATTATTGGAGTGATTTAAAAAGAAAACTAAAATCTGAAGGAAGTGAACTGCACGAAAATATCGTGCAGTTGAAAATGAAAGCATCTGATGGTAAAATGCGCCAAACCGATACTTTAGATACTAAAGGAATATTGAGACTTATTGAATCAGTTCCCAGTCCAAACGCTGAGCCTTTTAAAATGTGGCTAGCAAGTTTAGGAAGTGAAAGAATCGATGAAGTATTTGATCCAGAAATTGCGATTAAACGGGCTATAAATTATTATCGCCATCGTGATTATGATGATAAATGGATTGAAGTCTTGCTAACTGATATTGGCGAAATTACTACTAGAGAACTGGCTAAAGAACATAAACCTTACGGACTAGAACAAAATAAAGAAATAGCCACCTTAGATGGCCAAATAGCCCATAATACTCGTAAAGATATTGAAACCAAATTAGGTAAAACTGTTATCAGTAAAAGTAATTCTCTGAATTATCAATATATAGATGACTTACCTAAAATAGAAACCTAATATAACATAAATTATAGACTATATAAGTACTATAACTAAAAAATACTTTAAAATAACCTCTCTTTTAATTATCATCTTGAAACTTCAAGAATATTGCTTTTCTTAACTTCTTAGTGTATAATTAGCATAAGAAAGAAGGAATATTTATGAGTATAAAAATTGATAGATTAAATAATACTGTTGTTGAAGAAATAAGTCAAATACTTAGGACGGAAATTAAAGATGATCGAATTAACTTTGTTACTGTAACTGCTGCTAAAATAACTAATGACTTATCTTTTGCCAAAATTTATGTAACTATTTTAAATGATAAAGAAAGAGATAGTATCTTAAAACAACTAAATAAAGCTAGTAATTTTATTGAAAGAGAATTATCCAAAAGAATTAATATCCGAAAAATGCCTGATATAACATTCGTTTATGATGAATCTATAGAGTACGCTACTAATATTGAAAATATCATAGAAAGTATCGAAAATAATGAATAGTCAAATAGAATTAGATAGCATTATTGAAGTAATCAATAGAGCCGAAAAAATTGGAATTTTCACTCATGTTTCCCCCGATGGAGACGCAATTGGTAGTAGTTTAGCTTTATATTTAGGATTAAAACAATTAAAAAAGGACGTTGACGTCATCGCTGACGAATATTCACGATGCTTTAATTTTTTACCATACAGGGAAGAAATTAAAGCTAAAGGCGCAAAAGAATATGACTTAGCCATTGCCCTTGATTGCGCTAGTAAAGGACGCTTATTTGATCCAAAAAACAGTTTTGATAATAGCGCTGTAACCGTGTCAATCGATCATCATTCTAGTAATACTTATTTTGCAGATTATAATTATGTTGAAGAAAATAGTCCAGCCGCTAGCAAAACTCTAATAAAAATATTAAAAAGATTAAATATAAGTATTAATAAAGAAGTGGGTACTTGCTTAATGTCAGGAATTATCACTGATTCAGGAGGATTCAGATACAACACTGTTGATGATGAAACGTTCGAATTTGCTGCTCAGATGTTAGATGTAGGCGTTAATATTAGTGATATCTATTACCGTACCTTTGACGTTAAAACCAAAGCTCAATTTGAATTATCATCAATCGCTAACGCTAGACTTAAATTTTATTCTAACGATCGCATCGCTTTAACTTATGTTACTAGTCAAGACTTAAAAAAAGTAAAAGCTATGGCCGGCGATCATGAAGGAATTGTTAATACCGGTCGTAACATTGAAGGGGTTGAAATATCAATCTTTTTAAGAGAAGACGTTGATGGTACTTATAAAGTATCCCTTCGTAGTAACGATAATGTTAATGTTTCAGAAGTAGCCGAAGCCTTTGGTGGAGGTGGACACGATCGAGCTGCCGGCTGTGTAATTGACCTACCTTTAGATAAAGCCATCAAAAAATTAATAAAGGAAGCAACGAGAAGACTATGAACGGAATATTAGCTATCTATAAAGAAAAAGGCTATACTAGTCGTGATGTTGTCAATATCATTAGTAAAGAATTAGGAACCAAAAAAGTAGGGCATACTGGGACTCTTGATCCTTTAGCGACTGGCGTATTGGTCCTTTGTATCGGTCAAGGTCTAAAATTAGTTGAACTTCTTACTAACCATGATAAAGAATATATTGCTAAAATAAAATTAGGTATTGAAACTGATACCCTAGATATAACAGGTAATGTTTTAAAACAAGAAAATATCAAAAACTACACCAAAAAGGAAGTAGAAGTAATTTTAAAAAACTTTGTTGGTAAAATCAATCAAGAAGTACCTAAATATTCAGCTATTAAAGTAAACGGTAAAAAACTATATGAATACGCACGTAATAATATTGAAGTAGATTTACCAACCCGTGAAGTAGAAATTTTTGATTTAAAGTTAATAAGTGATGTAAAGAATAATGAATTCTATATCAAGTGCCATGTTAGTAAAGGAACATACATTAGAAGTTTGGTAAGAGATATCGGTAAGGAACTAGGTACATGCGCTACCATGACTGAACTCGAAAGAACCAAATTAGGTGATTTTGAATTAGAAAATACTTATACATTGGATGATATTAATTCAGGACTTTACCAATTATCAAGAATTGAAGATGTCTTAAAGCTTCCTAAGATAACAGTGGATAAAGATTTAGAAAAAAAGATAAGAAATGGCCAAGTATTAAAAAGATTCTTTGCTGAAGATATGGCAATGATTATCAATAAAGATAATAAATTAATTGCTATTTATCAATCAAAAAATGATACTCAGGTTAAACCATATCGTATGTTTATATAAAATATAATGCAAACACTCACGCTTTAATAAATGAGTGTTTTTTTTTCGATTGATATTAGAAAAAACTTATGATATAATACTTAGTAGAGTAGGAGGTATAGTTATATATGAAAAACTATTTAGTCTTAGATTTAAAACCTGCTTTTACTTACTTAATTAATAAGGAAGTGTTATCATGTTAAAAAAAATAATAAGTAAAAAAAGAAATATATATCTATTATTTCTTATTAACATTTGTTTATTATCTTTCGCTATATCTCATACATATGCTAAATTTCCATATACTGATACAACAGGTGAAGATATAGTAGGAGTATCATTGAATTTTGATATAGGAATAACTAATATCGAAGAATATGAAGAAATTAAAGTTGAAGCTGAAAAATATAAAGTTTTTAACATTGTAATAGAAAATATTAATGAAGATTTATTATATTATGGAATATGGTATAGAATGAATAAACCAACTACTGAAGATAGTAATATAAAAATTGCTCGATTAGATGGAACTTCTACTACTACTAGTGGTAGTATTGATACCAATTCTTCTAAAACAGTAAGTATTATTGTTACAAATAAAACTACTGAAGATATTATAATCGATGTCGGCGTATCCTCTTCTGATGTAAGTACTTCAGCTATAGAATACATAAGTGGTAAAAAATTAATTACAGGAGTTGATTCTCCTTATATTATAACAATGGATAATTCCGTAATTGGTGGGAATATATCAGCGCCACTAACGGCTAATACTGGAGAAAAAGTAACACTTACTGTAACTCCCAATTCAGGTTTTATTTACGCCGGAGCTACTATTAAAGATTCAGAAGACAACACTTTAATAACATTAGATGCTAATACAACAAACTTTGTAAAACCTGATGAGGCTGTAACTGTACGTCCTAAATGGAAACGCGAAGATTATATTGTTATGAATGAAGCTACCCCTTCAGTATTTTCAAACTATGTTGCTGGCAACTATATTGGTGGAACCTCAACCTTTATATATGATACTGAAAAAAATCATGTAAGAATATCTACCAATACAAATATTGATTCTAAACTAGTTGTTTTAATGCCTACAATATTAGATTTAACTAATTACGATGAGCTGATTGCCACTGTAAATGTTGCCGAAGCTGACAATAACCAGGAAGTAGCAGTAACTTTAGGAGCAATAACTGATATTACTACATGGCTTGATCAAGGTGATGTTTATCATACTGAAAATATAATACCAGATGCTACTAAAGAAACAACCATGAATTGTGATATCAGCCAATTAAATGGTAATTACTATGTTGGATTACAATTACTATCTAATGAGCAAATAACAACTGTTTATTGGAATTCCCTTATCTTAAAAGGCCATTTATATGAATAAATTAAAAGAGAATATTCTTGATAAGTATTCTTTTTTTTCTAAAACAATGATAAAAAGTAGGAGTGGAGTATGCTAAAAAATAACAAAAGAGAAATAATATACGATTACATAAGAGTCTTTGCCTGCGTTTGTGTTATATGCATTCATAGCACTGATTCGCTTATAAAAGGTGGCGATTATGATAATATCTGGTGGTTAGGTATTACTATTCAAGGAATAGTCAGAACAGGATTACCCTTATTTGTATTATTAAGTGGAGTTTTAGCCTTAAACCAAAAAGAAGAAAAAATGAATAATTATTACTTTAAAAAATTTATTAAAATCATTATTCCCTTACTCATCTATTCTTTAATATATATATTTATTTATGATTATGATTATAACTTAAGCTTTTTTAAAATATCCAACTTATTAAATAGCTTTAAAAATATATTAAGTGATGATGCATATTATCATCTTTGGTATGGATATATGATTATTGGAATATATATATGTGTTCCTTATCTAAGAAAGATGTGCATTTCCCTAAATGATAAAGAAAGTAAAAACTTATTATCTTTAATCTTCACTATTGCTACAATAAAATATTTACTACCATCATTAGGAATTGAAATTGGGATTAAAGATTTTATCTTTGAAGGGTGGTTATTGATTTTTCTATTAGGTTATTTTGTTAATAAAGATATTATTTTAAAACATTATAAATTAATCTATCTATTGGGAATAACTTCATTTATCTTCTATCTAATAGCAAATAGATGGTTTTTACAAATAAAAAATTTAAATGATTTATCTATTACCATGATGTTTCAAGTGATGGCCATATATATTTTTTTCTATCAAAATAAAGAAAAAATATGTAAAAATAGATTAATAAACAAAATAATAGTATTTTTAAGTAAATATTCTTGGGAAATATTTCTAATTCATGCCTATATTTTAGATACTTTAAGATATATGTTTAATCTTTGGAATGTAAGAAATATTATAACTATAATCCTATTAAGTATTTTAACCTATGGGATGTCACTTCTTTTTGCTTATGTTATTCACAACCTCATAACAAATAATATTCAAAAATTAGTAAAATTTTTAACTACTCATGCATTAAAAATTTATCAAGAACATATCAAAAATACTTAATTATAAATTTATTGAAATTAAAGATTAATTAATATTAACTTTAAAGTATATCTTTTTTCTTATAATGTTATTTACTACTAGTAGACGGCTGTAAACTAAAAGAGAATATTCTTGATAAGTATTCTTTTTTTATGGTATAATCGGTTTTAGTTAGAAGAGGGTGAAAACGATGACAAGAAAAGCAACTAATAATTACGATGAAGATTCAATAAAAATATTAGAAGGATTAGAAGCCGTTCGAAAAAGACCAGGTATGTATATTGGTTCTACCGATAAAAGAGGACTTCACCACCTAATTTGGGAAATTGTTGACAATGGAGTAGATGAAGCTCTAAATGGCTATGGTAGCCATTTAGAAATTGTTATGCATAAAGATGGCTCTATCAGTGTTACTGACTACGGCCGAGGATTACCTACAGGAATGCATTCTTCCGGTAAAAGTACTCCTGAAGTAATTTACACTGTATTGCATGCTGGAGGAAAATTCTCTGATGGCGGCTATAAAGTAAGTGGAGGACTTCACGGTGTTGGTGCCAGTGTTGTTAATGCCTTATCTAGTTGGATGGAAGTTACTACAAGAAGAGATGGAGAAGAATATTTTATCTCCTTTAAAAATGGTGGCCATCTAGATAAAAAATTAAAAAAAATAGGTTCTACCAATAAAACTGGAACAACTGTAACTTTTATGCCCGATGATAAAATTTTTAGTACAACCAAATTTAGTTTTTCTACTATTTGTGAAAGAATGCAAGAATGTGCCTTTCTAGTAAATGGTCTAATGATAGATATCACTGATGAAATAGAAGGCAGACATGAAAAATATCATTATAATAATGGTTTGGAATCTTTTTGTAACTACTTAAGTGAAGGAAAAACTACCTTACATAAAGTATTATGTTTTGATGCGGCTAAAGATGGTGTAAATGTTAATGTAGCGTTACAATATACTGACAGTTATTCCGAAAATATTATTTCATTTGTTAATAACGTTAAAACCGGTGACGGAGGAACCCATGAAGTAGGATTTAAGACTGCTATTACCAAAGTACTTAATGATTATGCTAGAGAAAATAATTTTCTTAAACCTAAAGAAAAAGGTTTTGATGGTAGTGATGTTAGAGAAGGATTAATCGCTATCATCAGTGTTCAAATACCAGAACATCTGCTACAATTTGAAGGACAAACTAAATCAAAATTAGGTACACCTATTGCTAGAAGTATCGTTGAAGCCATTACTACTGAAAAATTAAAATTCTTCTTAGAAGAAAATAAATCAATCGCAACAATGATTATTACTAAAGCTCTAAAAGGTAAAGACGCTAGAGAAGCAGCCCGTAAAGCTAGAGAAGAATCTCGTAAGGGTAAAGACAGTAAAAAAATTGAAAAAATTCTAAGTGGTAAATTAACTCCAGCTCAATGTAAAAACAAACTTGATCGTGAACTATTCATAGTAGAGGGAGATTCAGCCGGAGGCTCTGCTAAACAAGGAAGAAATCGTAAAACTCAAGCTATCTTACCCCTTCGAGGTAAAGTACTAAATACTGAGAAAGCCAAAGTTGAAGACATCTTTAAAAATGAAGAAATAAATACTTTAATTCATACTATTGGTGCTGGCTATGGCAATAACTTTAATATTAAAGATATCTGTTATGGTAAAGTTATTATTATGACCGATGCCGATGATGATGGCGCCCATATTCAATGTTTATTATTAACTTTCTTCTATCGCTATATGAAACCTTTAATTGAAAATGGCAATCTTTATATCGCTATGCCACCTTTATATAAACTTACAGTAGGTAACAAAGAACATTATGTGTGGACTAATGAAGAATTAAGAGACCTAACGAAAGGTAAATCTAATTATAAAATCCAAAGATATAAAGGATTAGGTGAAATGAACGCTAACCAATTATGGGAAACAACTATGGATCCCGATAGAAGAAGCATGGTAAAAGTTAGTATTACTGATGCGGCTTTAGCCGAAAAAAGAGTATCTGTCCTAATGGGCGATGCTGTCGAACCAAGAAAAAATTGGATAAATGAAAATGTAGTTTTTACTTTAGAAGATAGTTATCAAATATAGTAAATTATTAAAAAATTAGAAATATGCTTATGTGATAGTGTATTTCTAATTTTTATTTATCTCATATATAAGTATTTAAACTATGTTTAAAATTTAAGTGTAAAAAAATACTGATAAGTACTTTTATCAAATAAAAATATTATTATATTTTATAATCTGACATATTTTGTACTAACTTAAACTTATAATATATTTGGTGATGATTATGAAAATATATATCGATTTAGTCCTATTACTAAATTTTGGCTTTGACTTAGTATTACTCTTTGGCGTAGCCATCTTACTAAGAAGACAAACTACTTTGCGCCGGCTCCTTCTAGGTGCGTTAGTAGGTAGCATTACTATTCTTTCGATGTTTATTGAACTAAGTAGTTTGTCCTTATTTCTAATAAAAATACTTATATCGATTATCATGGTCTTAATAGTCTTTGGCTATCATGATATAAGGTACTTAGGTAAAAATCTCTTTTACCTCTATACATCCTCAATTCTTTTAGGTGGATTCTTATATTTACTTAACTTAGAATTCAGCTATCAACACGAAGGACTAATATTCTATTTTGAAGGCCTATCTATTAATGTTATTGTTCTAATAGTATTAAGTCCTATTATTATTTATGCTTACGTTAAACAAGGACTATTACTAAAAAATCATTATTCTAATTATTATAATGTTGATATCTATTTAAGTGACGGCCAAATAATACCTACAACGGCCTTCATGGATACCGGTAATAAATTAGAAGATCCTTATAAAAGAAGGCCCATTATTTTACTTAACAAAGAATTAGTCAAACTAGATTATAATAAACATAAGATGGTTCTAGTTCCTTATGATGCCATTAATCATCATGGTCTATTAAAATGCATTATTCCAGAAAAAATCTTTATCCAAGGTATCGGTTTTAAAGATAATTTTCTAATCGGTATATCAGATGAAAAAATCTTAATCGATGGAGTAGACTGTATTATGCATTCCAAACTAATAGAAAGAGAGGTCTTATGAAAAAACTAATAGCCTTAATCAAAAAAATATTAAAAAAACATAACTATGTTTTCTATCTTGGTAGTACTGATATGTTACCCCCACCTCTAAGTAAAGAAGAAGAAATAAAATATGTTGAACAATCTATGAATGGTGATGAAAAAGCTAGAAATATCCTAATCGAACATAACTTAAGATTAGTGGTATTTCTAGCCAAAAAATATGAAAATACTAAAATTGATTTAGAAGATCTAGTATCAATTGGCACTATTGGACTAATAAAAGGCGTAAATACCTATAAACTAGACAAGAATATCAAACTAGCCACTTATGCTTCAAGATGTATCGACAACGAAATATTAATGTACCTTAGGAAAACCAAACGTAAAAGAACCGAAATTAGCTTTGAAGATAGCTTAAGCTTTGATGCTGATGGAAATGAATTGCACTTAGAAGATGTCTTAGGCACAGAAGTTGATATCGTTACTAAAGGATTAGAAGATGAATTAGATCGCAAATTATTATATCAAGAAGTTGCCAAATTAGAAGGTCGCGACAAAGAAATTATTGAATACCGCTACGGCTTAAATGGTAAAAAAGAACTAACCCAAAAAGAAGTTGCCAACTTAATGGGCATCAGTCAATCATACATATCTAGAATAGAAAAAAAAGTAATCAAAAAATTACAAAATATTATTAAATTATAATAAAAGAATACACCAGCACTGACGTTAGGAAGGTGCCATTGTGAAGGTGTATTCTTGTTTCCCCTAATGTGATAAAATATTGTTAGGGGAGGTAATACCATGGATAACCACGTAAGAGGAATAGTAGAATTAAAAGATTATGGCAAGATAGAAATTAAGTTAAAGGCCATAATGGATAGAAAAAACATTTCCATTTATCGTATGAGTAATCTTGCATCTTTAAAACATAGTACTGTGAAGAACTACTATAATAATTGCCCTATTACTAGAGTAGATTTAGATGTGCTATCTAAATTGTGCTACGTATTAGATTGCAAAATTGAAGATATTTTGGAATATCAATACCCAAATTAATTCACTCAAACACCAGTACGGTGTTTTTTTCCTCTTGTATCTATTGTATCACAATTTTGCTGAAAAAATGTAACCTAATCTGCTACATTTGTAAATTTACATTTTTTGTCATTTTACGTCTAGCTAACTTAAGGGGAAAAGATTAAAAATCGCCTTAATAAAACTTGATAAATTCTAGATTTATGCTACAATAATTAAACAAGAAAGAGGGAATCTTATGGTTGAGACGAATTTACCAGTTATTTTGTTAAAAAATAATATTTTATTTCCTTATAATGAGATAAGAGTAGAGTTTACTAGGGCCAAAGATAAGATTGTATTGGAAAATTCTTTAAAATATCATGACAGCCATGTTCTTTTAGTCAATCTAGATGACCCTCTAGAAGAAAATCCTAATATTGGCGATTTACCAGGAATTGGTGTAATCGGCAAAATAAAGTCTAAAATTGAACTTGCTAATGGTGTTGTAAGAACTGTAATAGCCGGATTAGAAAGAGTAGAAGTATTAAACTATTTAGAAAATGATTATGAAACCTTAGAAGCTTTTGTTGTACCAGTTAGAAATCACGATTATGACGAATTAGAAGCTAATGCCTTAAAAAGAGTTTTATTTAAAGATTTAAATGAATATATTAACACTTCTTCATTAATGGGGAATAGTGTTTTAGGAAGAATTACTGGTGTCGATAGTATTAGCAAAATTACTGATATTGTTTGTTCAGAATTACCAGTTGACTATGATAAGAAATTTAAATATTTAATGACCACTAATCCTTTAAGTCGAATTAAACTAGTTATTAAAGATTTAAATCGCGAAATAGAAACAGTTAATCTAGAAAATGAAATTGAATTAACTTTAAAAGAAAAAATAGATGCATCCCAAAGAGAATATTTGCTTCGTGAAAAAATTAGAATTATCAAGGAAGAACTAGGAGAATCTACTATTAAAGATACGGAAACAGCTTCTCTAAAAAGACGAATTAGCGAAAAAAATTTACCTATTAGAGTCAGAAAAAGAGTTCAAGAAGAACTAAAACGTTATGTATTATCATCAGAAGCTTCACCTGAAGTTACGATTATTAGAACTTACATTGATTGGATTTTAAATTTACCATGGCTAGAATCAAGTACTCATAGGTATCGTACTAAACAAGTCCAAGAAATTTTAGACGAAAGTCATTATGGTTTAGATGAAGTTAAAAGAAGAATAGTTGAGTTTGTTGTTGTATCAGAAAAAATTAGAAATAGTGCGGGGACTATTATCTGTTTAGTAGGCCCACCGGGAGTCGGGAAAACAACTTTGGCTAAAAGTGTTGCTAAGGCTTTAAATAAGAAATTTGTTAAAGTAAGTGTTGGTGGTATCTCTGATGAAGGTGAAATTATTGGCCACCGTCGAACCTATTTAGGCGCCAATCCTGGTAAAATAATTCAAGGAATGAAAAAAGTCGGTGTCAATAACCCCGTATTTTTAATCGATGAAATAGACAAATTATCTAAAGATTATCATGGCGATCCAGCATCAGCCTTATTAGAAGTACTAGATAAAGAACAAAATAGTCACTTTTGTGACAACTATATTGAAGAAGAATTTGACTTATCTAATGTTTTCTTTATTTTAACTGCTAATGATATAACCAAAATTCCTAACGCTCTAAAAGATCGACTAGAAATTATTGAACTATCTAGTTATACCAATTATGATAAAAGAGAAATTTGTAAAAAATATTTAATCCCCAAATTATTTAAAGACTATAAAATAAGAAACAATAATATTAATATTGATGAAAAAGCTATTGTTAAAATTATTGAACAATATACTAAAGAAGCGGGGGCTAGAGAATTAACAAGAAAAATTGAACAAATCTGCCGTAAAGTTGTTTATGAAAACCTTCGTGACATTGAAATAACCCCAAATAATTTAAAAGAGTTTTTAGGCTCTGTTAAGTACTATCATCAAAAAAATGACACTTCCAATCAAAGTGGTATTGTTAATGCCTTAGCGTACACTATCTATGGTGGTGAAATATTAAAAGTATCAGCCACTAGCTATGAAGGAAGTGGCAAAATTAAAGTTACTGGTTCAGTTGGTAAAATAATGGAAGAAAGTGTTGAAGTAGCTCTAAGTTTTATTAAGAGCAATGCTCAAAAATTTGGTATTGATGCCTTTCTATTTCAATTTAAAGATTTTCATGTTCATATCGAAGAAGGCGCTAGCCCTAAAGATGGTCCAAGTGCCGGAATTACTATCGCTACAGCCATTCTTAGCCTATTAAAAAATAAAGTAATTGCTAACGATATTAGTATGACTGGTGAAATGACTTTAAGAGGTAAAATATTACCAATAGGTGGATTAAAAGAAAAACTAATCGCTGCTTCAGCAAATGATATCAAACAAGTCTTCATTCCAATAGAAAATAAAATTGACTTAGAAGAAGTACCTACTGAAGTTAAGAAAAAATTAGATATTGTCTTAGTAAGAGATTATTTAGATGTATATTATTATTTATTTAATGAAGAAATGAAAGAAGAAAAAGAACAATCAGAATAACGATTATTTAATTTCATTTCTTTTTATTTGTTTAAAATGCTTAAAATTATTTAACCTAAATATAAAGATATTTATTATAATTAAGCTTTATAAATAGAAAAATAAATTTAAGTATTTTATTTAAATATAACTTTTGATATAATAAAGTTATATTTAAAATTAGGAGGAGTTTAGTATGAATATTAACAAAAGAGTTCAAGATGTTAGTCAAGTTTTTGATAGAAGATGGAATGTAAATCGTGATTATCAAGGAAGACAACAATTTCTTGATGAGAGGAAAGACCATTTTAAAAAAATGTATAACATTCACGATAAAGAGGATAGAAGACAAGAAATATTAAGGGCTAATAGTGTTTCAGGACAAGTACAAAATTTAAACGAAAGAATGCAAGCGGCTAATAATGAACAAAGAATGATACAGAGAAATGACTTTAAGAATAATTTTAGATAGGAGTTTTTATGGACGATTTATATCAATATGAAAGAGAATTACAAGATAAAGGAATAAAAGTAATCGGTGGTGTTGATGAAGTAGGGCGAGGACCTTTAATTGGAAATGTCATCGCCGCTTGCGTCGTTTTACCACTTGATTTTAAATTAGAAGGATTAACTGATTCTAAGAAACTTAGCGAAAAGAAACGAAATGAGTATTACGAAATTATTGGCCAAAAAGCTTTAGCAATTGGTATTGGTCGGGTATCAGAAAAAGTAATTGATGAAGTTAATATCTATCAAGCTACCAAAATAGCTATGACTAAAGCCATTGAAGAAGCTAATAGCCAAATAAAAATAGAACATATTTTAATTGATGCTATGCCACTTGATATCGATATTCCAACTACTTCTATTATTAAAGGTGATGCTAAAAGCATCACTATTGCGGCTGCTTCAGTAGTCGCCAAAGTAATTAGGGATAATGAAATGTATGAATTAGATAAAATTTATCCTATGTATGATTTAGCCAAAAACAAAGGCTATGGTACCAAAAAACATCTGCAAGCCATCGAAGAATATGGAATTACTAAATATCATCGATTAACTTATTCCCCAGTTACAAAATATAAAAATAAAATAAATAATATTAAAAAAGAAAATCAAGCTAACTAATAACTTAATTTTCTTTTTTAAATTCTAATTCTTTAACTTTTAAAACTTTCTATATAATCCAATTGCTTTCCCAAGAATAGTTACTTCATTTAAAATAATAGGTGTCATGAAATCATTTTCTGGCTGTAATCGAAAATAATTTTCTTCCTTATAGAAAGTTTTTAAAGTAACCTCATTTTCATCGGTCATCGCTACAACAATATCCCCATTCTTAGCAGTATTTTTTCGTTCGATAATAACGATATCATTATCATGTATTCCAGCATTTATCATACTTTCTCCACTTACTCGTAAAGTAAATATTTCACTATTTTGTGGAATTAATTGAATTGGAATCGGAAAATACTCATCCGGATTCTCAATTGCCTCAATTGGATTACCTGCTGTTACTTTACCAAGTAGAGGAATTTGAACAGTATCGCCACTTATTTGTTCAAATTCATTAGGTACCAATAACTCTAATAACTTATGATTATTAGTGTTTCTTCTTAAATAACCTTTCTCAATTAAATTTTTTACATGAACATGAACAGTTGCCGGCGAATGAAGATTAACCCCACTAGCAATTTCCCTAATTGAAGGGGGATAATTATTTTTAGCAGTATGTTTTTTGATAAAAGTTAAAATTTCATTTTGTCTTGTACTTAAATCATCATATGTTTTCATTTTAAATCATAACAATAGGTAAGATTTTGATACTGTCTCCATCTTTTCCCCTGTTCTACACCGTACGTGAACATTTCTATTCATACGGCGTGCCATCGTAGTTTTAATAAATCTCTTATTTATAACTACAGTCAAACCAAGGGTTT
>JAFURK010000029.1 GCA_017480975.1 Bacilli bacterium | reverse complement strand
TTTTAATACTTATTTAGTTTGGTTATAATTTGATCCACTTAATTGATTTTCTCCTAATTTAACTAATCTTTTAGTGATTTCACCACCAACTGATCCGTTAGCTCTAGAAGTAGCATCTGGTCCAAGGTTAACACCAAATTCGTTAGCTATTTCATATTTCATTCTTTCGATAGCTTGCTTTGCACCTGGAACTACCATTTTACTGTTTTGGCTGTTCATTATGTTCACCTCCTACACTAATAGGTTGTGAACAATTCAAAATTTCATACTATTTTTTTTATGGTAATTTTTGTTAAAAATCAAATTTTTTATTATTCTTGTTTACTGTAATAGTTTCCATGCTATCAATTGCTTCTTTAATTAAACTTTCATAATCAAAAGATTCTTCATATTCTAAACATTTTTCTAATTTAGGATTAATAACAGGATGCTTAGGTAAAAAAATCGTACAACAATCTTCATAAGGTAAAATAGATGTTTCATAAGTATCGATTTTTTTAGCTATATCAATAATCTCTAATTTATCTAAACATGCAACCGGTCTAATAACTGGTACATTAGTAACATTATTAATAACTCTCATGCTAGTTAAAGTTTGACTAGCTACTTGTCCAACTGATTCGCCATTAATAAGAACTAAACATTTACGTTTATTAATAACACTTTCACTGATTCGATACATCATTCTTCTCATTATGGTAATCATATAATCAGGATTAATATTCTTATAAATATTTTCTTGAATACTGGTTAGTTTAATAACATGTAATTTAATATCTGGTTGATACTCACTTAGCTTTTCAACCAATTGCTTAACTTTATTTTTAGCCATTAAAGAAGTATGTGGTGGTGACTCAAAATAAAGACATTCTAGTTTTATTCCTCTCTTCATTGCTAAATATCCTGCTACTGGAGAATCAATTCCACCCGATAACATTAAAATACCTTTACCAGCTACACCAACTGGGTATCCACCAGATCATTTAATCTCACGTCCATATATATAAGTATTTTTATCTCTAATTTCTATCTTAACCATGTACTCTGGATTATGCACATCTACTTTTATATTATCAATATTTTTTAAAAGAAGACCGCCAATTATACGATTAAATTCAGTACTTTGAATTGGGAAATTTTTATTACTACGTTTAGTTTCCACTTTAAAAGTTTTAAAATTAACATTATTAGCAATTTCTAAAACATTTTTCTTAATAGTATCAATATTATTATCACACTCATAAGCAATAACTATACTATGAATGCCAAATATTTTTTTTAGTCTTTCGACAATAGCGTCAATTTCATTCTCCATTAAGGGTTCGATAAACATTCTAACTCTATTTTTATCAATTTTAACTTCGTAATCCTTTAATGCCTCTTTTATATTCATATAAAGAGTATTAACAAAAAGATTGCGATTAGCTTTTTTAGTAGTTAATTCACCATACTTAATTAAAATAATTTTTTTCATAACATCACTTCCATAACCAATTATAAAAATAAATTAGTTATCTGTCAATTAAAAATAGTTATCTTAGTCATAGTTTCTTTATAATAATATATACTAAAAATGCTGAATTGTTCGATTGTACCAAAATATGAGGTGAATTGTAAAAGTAAATTCTGGTTATAATTCAAAAAATTGATTGTAAAAGTAAATTCCGGCTTTTTTGCCTTGTAATTGCTGAAATTTTTGCTTTTTGATTGTATTTTGGTCTTTTTTAGAGTATGATATACGTATCAAGTGATTTTGTTGCATGATGAAAAGACGAAAATTGGTCATTTTTTTAAAAAGTAAGACTAACTTCCGTTTTATTAATTGTGTGTTACTTGAGTATTTCTATTCATTTATTAATTATTATTTCTTATGTAAATGTTTTAAGAGATAAGGTTTTAGGGTAACTTCATCTCTAGGAATTTCTTTAATGTTGAATAGATTAATTATTTCTTCGCCATATAGAAATTTAAATATTTCGTATGGCGTTTTTCCATTTAATTTTTTTCTTGGTGTAGAATTGATATGTGAAAAAACTAGATTTAAATCTTCTTGAGTTAAATTATCAAGTGATAGTTCATTTACAATTATATCTCTGACATAATTGTGATTATTTTCAACATGTGGTTTTTGATAAGATGCCATACTATCACAGTAAAATATATTTAATCTTTTTTCTCCAGTTTCTGAATCGAAAATAAATAATTCTGACATCTCAAATTCAGTACCTCTATCAGTTAATAATAATCCAAATAATGTTTCAAAATCTTCTTTATTTAGTTCTTTATGAAATTTATTTATAGTATCTGACATTGATTTTGATGTTTTTTCGGTCTGTAATATTCCAATCATAAATTGTGTGTGTTCAAATATAAATGTTTGAATATATGGTCCAGTTACTGAGTTCATTACTGTATCCATTTCTGTTGTAGGTATATTAGGATTTTTTTCTTTAAATTCTAAATAGTCACTATATTCCATGCCTTTATAACAAGCTTTTTCTTTTCGTTTTTTATATTTGTCATTGAATACTTTTCTTTGTACTTTTTCTTTTAAAGAAATATTTTGAATTCCAAAATCGTTAAATACACCTTGATCAATATAATTGTATAAAGTCTTTTCACATTGAGTTATTTCAGGATGTGCTGACAATATTTGGTATATAGATTGTCCTTTTTTTATAAGTGGAACAATTACATCAGCGATTTGTTTTCTTTCACTAGTTGTTAGATTAATTCCTTCTCTTGATTCAGATAAAGTATTAAGATATTCTCTATTAGCTTTTTCGGCGTAGTAGAAATAGTGGTCTAAGTGGCATGATTTAATGTTTGGACATCCATTACAGGCACCAGGAGACCTATCACGTCTTAAACATGTTATTTCTTCGTAATTCGAGCATTTATCAGAACAAAATTTACATTTATCTGAATTTTTACAAATAATAGGATACTTTTCTAAATTTCTAGAATGTAATTCTCTATGTAATTTAATTTCTTTTGAAATAGTAGTTGGATCTTTCTTTATTGTTTTAGCTATATCAACTTTTTTTGAATTATTTTGTATTCCAGTTTGAATGACAATTCTATCGTTTAATGATAGGTGAGTATTTTTCATAATGACCTCCAATTCTAAAATAGAAATACTCGTCATTTATTATATATTAAGTTAAGCATTAAGCCAAATATTATTTGACTTAATGGAAGAATAATTATAATACGCTCACATTTGTCAAGGTTAAAATGAATGACTGCGTCAACCTTGACAAACAGTTAAACAGAAACTAAACCGGAATTTAGTGCTACAAAGTTAAAATAGAATTTACTTTTACTTAAGTTCCGGTTTTTATATCAAGAAGTGGAATTTAAATTTTCACTTCACGTACCAAAATATGACATTAGCTGTTAGTTATAATTGTTGATTTAATATAAAAAAATATGTTAAGCTTTAATTGAAGAAGACAATAGATAGAGGAAGTAGGATGCAAGAAATAGATTTATGGAAAAATAGTAAAACTGAAAAAGAATATAAAGTAGCTTATTCAAAAGTAGATAGTTTTTTTGAAAACTTATATGATTATGATTATAATCATACCATTAATATTAATGGTATTGATTTTAGTGGTCTAAAATATCGTGAAGGTCAAAATAGCTATGCCTTAGATTCAATGGGAGCTATCCAAAATAATGAAATTTTATTAATCCAAGCCGGTGTTGGGATTGGGAAAAGTTATGGTTATTTAATACCAATATTTTATACTTACGATAATGTAAAACAATTTAAAAAGGTAGTTATTTCAACATCTAGCATTGCTTTACAGGAACAACTAGTGGGAGATATAAAAAAAATATCGAAGATGTTAGGGATTAAGCTAAAAGTTGATATTGCTAAAGGGATAAATAATTATGCCTGTTTAAGTAAAATTTATCAGCAAATTAATAGCCGTTCAACCGATAAAAAAACCAAAAAAATTCTAAATGATTTAGCTAATCAAATGGAAAAAATAAAATCAAGTGATAAACTCGATTTAATACCTATTAGTGAGCAAATATGGAAAACAATTCAACTTCAAAGCCGAGGCTATTGCAGTAATTGTTCTTATAGTAAAACATGTCCATTTATCAAAAGACAAGCTGTGTTAAGTAAAAATAATATTATTATTACTAATCATGCCAATTTAATTAGAAATATTTTAGATGGTACAGAATTAGCGGCTAGAGATATAAATATGATGATGATTGATGAAGCCCATAAAATGTATGAAAATATTCAAAATATAAGGACTCAAGAAATAAAATTAGAAGATATAAAAGACCAAATCGAAAAAATAGGATGGGAAATAACTCATAAATATCATGATACTATCTTTATTTTCAATCAAAGTGAAAAATACGACTTAGAAACATTTATAACCCAATTAAAACTCGATATAACTATTTTATTTTCAAGTATAAGAGAAAGTGCTAGCAAAAACTTTTATGCCTTACAACGAAATACTAGTAATCGAGAAGACTATTCTATTATGGACGCTAATCGGCTATCATTTAGAGTAACTAAAACCGTATTTGATAATTTGCACAAAGTATTAAAAGAATTAAAACTATTTATTAACGAAATAAATGCTTATGAATATAAATATAGAATTAAAATAAAAACTAAAGAGATCGAAAAAATAAAAACAATATATATGATTTTATTTGATATAGCCAAACAATCTAAAAGTAAGAATATTTATTGGGTTGACTTTTACGAAGACAATAAAATAACTTTAAACTATGTACCTAAAGACAATTCTGATATTATTAAAGATATTTTTTCTAGAGATATACCAATGATATGGACTTCTGGTACCATGTTAGATAGTAAAAATACTTATAATTATTTTTGTGAAGATTTAGGCTTATACCAAATTGGTGAACTTACCCAAAGAACAATAACAGATGGTGATGAACAAATTTCACCATATGACTATGATAATAATGCTTTATTTTATCATAATCCCAGCCTAGCTAAACCTAATGATAAAGATTATATTAAGGATTTAGTTGTTGAAATAGATGAGTTAATTAGAGCTACCGAAGGCAAGGCCTTAATATTGTTTACTTCTAAAAAGACTATGAATAAGGTATATGAATTATTAAATAGAGACAAATATCCATTTAAAATATTATTACATAAAGATAATAATACTAATAAAATAAAAGAACATTTTGCTAAAGATGTCAATTCATGTTTATTTGCAACTGGTGCCTTTTGGGAAGGAATTGATATAAAGGGGAGTTCTCTAAGTAACTTAATTATTACGCATTTACCTTTTGATCAAGTCGATGCTATTAATCAGTATAAAGCTAGTATATATCCTTCCAAAGATCAATTTAGGAAAGTATATTTTCCTAATATGCTAATCAAATTTCGACAAGCAGTTGGTCGTTTAATTAGAAGTGATACTGATACAGGAATAGTATGTTGTCTAGACTCAAGATTTGATAAGTATAAGGCTGAGATGACATCTAGCATTCCAATAACTAACTATACAACTAATAAAAAAGAATTATACCAATTTATAGATAATAAAATATTAACCAGTAATAAAAAAATAGTAAAAAAGAAAGTATCTTAGATAACCACTCATAAGATACTTTTTATCTAGTAAAATATAATTATTATAATACAAGTAAAATAAAACTAAGTATTTATTTTAATAAAACTTTTAGTTTCTTTATAGAAAATTATATTTAAAAAATAACAATTATTTGATACAATTACTATAGAAAGAGTGATAATATGAATCCTAAATTAAGAATAGAAGAACTAATTAATATTTTAAATGAAGCTAATTATAATTATTATATTCTAGATAATCCTACTATAAGTGATCAAGAATTTGATAAATATTTAAGAGAATTAACTGAATTAGAGATGGAATATCCTGATTTAAAAAGAGATGATAGTCCTACTGTTAGAGTGGGGGGAAGTGTCATTGAAGGGTTTGAGAAGGTTCCCCATAGCATTCCAATGCTTTCTATCGGTGATGTTTTTAATGAAGAAGAAATTATTGATTTTGATACAAAAATAAAGAAGGAAGGCTTTAATCCAGAGTATGTATGTGAACTAAAAATAGATGGATTATCTGTATCTTTACATTACGAAAAAGGTAAATTAGTTAGGGCTGCGACGCGTGGTAACGGAGTCGTAGGTGATGATATTACTAATAATGTAAAAACTATTAAGACTATTCCTCTTACTTTAAAAGAAGAAATTGACATTGAAGTTCGTGGTGAAATATACATGAGCAAAGATACCTTAAAGAAGCTAAATATGGAAAGAGAAAAAAAAGGTATGCCTTTATTACAGAATTGCCGTAATGCCGCATCAGGTTCGATTAAATTATTAGATAGTAAAGAAGTAGCTAAAAGAAATTTAGAATGCTTCATTTATCATTTACCTAATCCTTTAGATTATGGTCTTAATAATCATGAAGAGTCGCTTAATTTTATGAAAAAATTAGGTTTTAGAACTAATCCTAATAATAGGGTAGTTACTAATATTGATGGAATAATGAATTTTATCGAGGAAAAAGGACAATTAAGACCGAATTTACCATATGATATTGATGGAGTTGTCGTTAAGGTAAATAATATCAATATGCAAAATAAACTTGGTTTTACTTCTAAATATCCTAAATGGTGTATTGCCTATAAATTTCCAGCCGAAATATCTTATACTAAATTAATAGATATAATATTTACAGTTGGTAGAACCGGCCAAATAACTCCTAATGCTGTTTTAGAACCAGTAATTGTTCAAGGTTCTACCATTAAAAGAGCTACTCTTCATAACGAAGATAATATTATAACCAAAGATATTAGAGTAGGTGATATTGTTTCTATCTATAAAGCTGGTGATGTTATTCCTGCTGTAGGTGCCCCTTTAACGATGCGAAGAACTGGCAACGAACAAAGTTTTAAAATGATTGAAAATTGCCCTATATGTGGCGCTAAGATAGTTAGAAAAGAAGAAGAGGCTGATTACTTTTGTCCTAATGATTTATGTCCTGCTAGAAACGTATCTAGTTTAATCCATTTTGCTAGTAAAGATGCAATGAATATAGAAGGCTTAGGCGATAGTATCATGGAAGACTTATATAATTATGGCTATATCAAAGACATTAGTGATATTTATACCCTAAATAAATATCAAAAAGAACTAGAACAATTAGAAGGATACGGCAAGAAGTCTGTTGACAATCTCTTTACTAGTATCGAGAATAGTAAAAAAAATAGTATGGAGAAGTTATTATTTGGTTTAGGAATTAAACAAGTAGGTAGTAAAACGGCTAAGATTCTTAGTCAAAAATACTTAATTATCGATAACTTAATTAAAGCTAGTTATGATGATTTAACTAATATCCCTGATATTGGGCCAATTATAGCCACCAATATAGTTGAATTCTTTAAAGACGAAAATAATTTAAATATAATTAATAAGTTAAAAGAATACGGACTTAATATGCAATATATTAGTGATAATAAAGTTATCTTGGATGATAATTTTAATAATAAAACCTTTGTACTTACTGGTACCTTAACTACCATTACTAGAGATAAAGCTAGCATAGAAATAGAAAATAGAGGTGGTAAAGTAACAAGCTCTGTCACTAAAAAAACTAGTGTTGTTGTAGTTGGTGATAACCCCGGTAGTAAGTATGATAAAGCTATCACTTTAGGTATCGAAATATGGAATGAAGATAAATTTATGGAATTAATCAAAAAAGACAATTAGTTCGGAGTATAACTAATTGTCTTTAAAATACTTAAAATTTACAATCATCTTTAACTATCTAAAGTATGAATAGGAGTGAGTTTATTATTTAAGTATTTTAATTTATAATCAATTTAAGAGGTGTTATCTAATTAGTAACTGTCGCTACAATTAATTTTTTAATTTCTCTATCACTTAGTATTTTACCTTGACTAATAATTTTATTATCAATAATTAAAGCCGGTACCATACTAACATTATATTTTTTTTGATCAGACTTATTATTTAGTTCATTTATTATTACTGGAACTTTAGTCTGTAAACTAACTCTTTCTATAATCTTTTTTAATCTTCTTCCATTAGAACAATTTGAACCTATCATTTTAATCTCGATACTACCATCTCCTTTCTTACAAATTAAGTATATCAATAAATTATGGGATAAATGTCGAATAATTTTGTTAATATAACAAATTTATTTAGAATAGGATTTGTTAGGTGATGATATGAAAAAAAATATCTTTATTATTTTAATATCAACCTTATTTATATTAATGTTAATCTATTTATATGATGAGAAAGAGGATATATTAAATAAGGAATATAGAGATTATAAGAATAATATTTCAATTGATTATCCTTATTTTAATAATATAGTAATAGATAATTATTTAAATGATTATTTAGAACCATTTATTGAACAAGGTAATGACTTAATAGATTTATTATTTATTGATTATGATTATGAAGAATTAGATGATCGAATAGAGTTAATATTATATATTTATCAAGAAAAAGATAATGTAGTTCAAAAAGAGATAAGAAGGATGGAATTCGATGTTATTAATAGTGTAGTTCTAGAAAACAATAAAGTAGTAGACGTTAGTGTAGAATATGATATATATAAAGGTCAAATAATTGAAGAAGACCAACCAATGGTTGCTTTAACTTTTGATGATGGACCTAACCATAATACTAGTCGCATTCTAGATATTTTAGAAAAATATAATGTTAAAGGAACTTTCTTTATTCTAGGAACTAATATAGAAGGAAACGAAAAGATAATTAAAAGAATGCACGAATTAGGTATGGAAATAGGCAACCACATGTATAGTCATAAGCTATTAACTAAACTAGAAGATGATAAAATTACTACTGAAATAAAAACAGTAGATAAATTAATTTTTGATATTACTAATAATAATCCAACTTTAATTAGACCTAGCTATGGAACTATTAATAAACGAATAAAAAGTTTAATGGATCGTCCTATTATCATTTGGAATGTTGATACCCTAGATTGGAAATATCATAACTCGAAAAAAATTGCTAATAGAGCTCTAAAAAATATTGATGATGGGGATATTATACTAATGCATGATATCTATCGGGCTACTGCTAATAGTTTAGAGATAATAATTCCTAAATTATTAGAAGATGGCTATCAGCTAGTAACTGTATCAGAACTATTATATTATAAAGAAATTGATCTAGAGAAGGGAAGAGTATATAGTAATGCAAATTAAAAGTAGATGTGTTTAACATCTACCTAATATTATCAATTAATTAAATAGTAGCATAATAATAAGCTTTTTCAGCCGGATGATAATAAGCCACAATTATTGCTCCTTCTCCATTAAAATATAAAATATAATTTATTTTGTTATTTATATATATATCTTCGATTGTTAAGTTGCCATTAGTAATCTTATTAGCTTCTTTAATATTTTCTTTTATTGATTCATCTATATCTGCATCAGTTATATTAAATTCTTTCATTAATTCTTCTTGTGTTATTTCTTTTTCTTTTTCTTTATCATAAATAAATGTTTTAATAGGTAATGATTCTGAGATATTTGTACATAAATTTTGTTTTATTCTTTCAAATGCAAAACTAATATATTTATCATTGGTGTAGATAGTATGATTTGTTCTAACGCTAATACTGTGATTATATATTTCTCTTATATTAGAACAACTATCATCAGAAGTATTAGAATTTAATACTTCTTGATAATATTGTTCTGTTTCAGCGTTAATATTTTCAATCCATTGTTGCATTTCCTGATTTTCATAATCATATGCAACATAACTAAATGTATTAGCCATAATTGGACAATTGTCTTTATCAACACATAATTCAATTGTTTTATCAGGACTTACAGTTGGTTCTATAGTTGGATTATTATCACTAGTATCATCAGGCGAATTAAAAATAAATTTTGTAGCCGTTAGCGCTATAACCAAGATTACTAATAAACACAAAATGCTTATTAATATTTTTCTTTTCATTTCTAAAAATACTCCTTCCTTCGTAAAATTTAATTAATTATTTTAAAAATTTTGTTATAAGAATTCCTTTTAAGCATCTGGACATTGTGCAAAAAGACAATATGATGAGCTATTAGGAGCTGTAGATGTTAAACAATTAGTTCGTATATATCCATATAAACCAGCATCGTAATATGGATTTTCAGTACTAAAATCACTTGTGCTTTCTAATTGAACTTTATAAAAATAACTATTGTATATTGTTCCACCATCTAATATTATTACTTTGGTTCCAGTCGCAATTGTTTTTGTATATACAGTCTTACCATTATAGGTTGCATTATAGCTAGGAAGACTATAAATAAATGTATTACCGGTTGTAAAATAAGCATCAGCACCAGATCTACAAGCATACATATACTTTGTTCTAGTAATATTAATCAACGTCTTTGTATAACTAGAGCAATTACCAGCATAATCACATGCACGGATTGCTGTATATTCATTACGATCGGCTGAATATGGAGTGGTTATGAATGTATCCATAGCTGAATCGCTATAAGTAACCCAACTATTAGTACTATTGATATAGTTATATTGCCAATAATTAATACCAGACATACTATCAGAAGATTTTCCTTGTAAATATATATCATCTATAGTAGCAAGATTTGCTTTAGCTACTACTCCTAAAGACTTTATTTGGTAACTTAAACCTGAAACTGTACCTATATCAAATCTTATCTTAGTCCAATTTCCACTTGTAAATGGTATAACTATTTTTTTCTGACCAGCCGGTAATTTGGTACTTACATAATTAGTAGCACTAAAGCCATCAGAACCACTTTGATAATATATTTGAATCGTAATTTCTTTGCTTAGTGCGGATGCAAGTTCAACATAGGCACCAGATATATTACTATAATCACTTAAACCAGTGAAAGATATAAAAGGATCATTAGCTGTCGTATTCCATGTTCCCGAAATTCCAACATCACTAGAATAACTTTCATTGTTTATAGTATAAGTTCTAGTTCCCCATACCTCATACATAGTAGTTAATGTAGGTGTAGCAGGAGGAGTTTTATCTACTTTGATTGTACTTCCTTTACAACTAGCCGTATTTCCACTTGCATCTTTAACGTATCCATACCAAGTTGCACCAGTAGTGTCTGATTGTGTTGCTGAGGTAGAATTATTGTATGTAGCTGTCGTTGATGTAGTCAACCCCTTACTTGAAACATTACCAGAAGTAGTTAGATTAACAGTAACATCACTAACATACCAATCATTATTACCAACAGTACCACTGTATGAAATAGAGCAACTAATATCGCTAGTAGTATCTTCGTTAGAACCAGTATCATTAGCTGTCCAATTAGCGGTCATGGTAACAGTTCCACCAGCTGAAGCTAAATTTTTAAAATATTCATTTTTTACTTTTGTACTTGTACTACTCCAAGAAGTTGCTATATTACTAGAAGAACTTCCATATTTAGCAGTACTTGTATTTCCATTAAAAGTCCAACCTGCAAATGTATAATTAGTTCTTGTTGGGTTTGATATTCGTACACTTGAATTAATTGTACCACTTGTCGGAGCATAAGTTCCTTTAGTACCATTATTTAAATTATATTTAATGGTGTAAGTATTTGTTGCTTCTTCAGTATCATTAGCCGTCCAATTAGCAGTCATGGTAACAGTTCCACCAGCTGAAGCTAAATTTTTAAAATATTCATTTTTTACTTTTGTACTTGTACTACTCCAAGAAGTTAATATTAGGCTAGAGTAACTTCCATATTTAGCAGTACTTGTATTTCCGTTAAAAGTCCAACCTGCAAATGTATAATTAGTTCTTGTTGGATTTGATATTCGTACACTTGAGTCAATTGTACCACTTGTCGGAGCATAAGTTCCTTTAGTACCATTATTTAAATTATATTTAATAGTATAAGTAGCTGACTTTCTAGTTGCACTAGCTGTTAAAGTTATTGCTGTACCTTCTGGCATTGCTGGCCATGTAAATGAAGCTGGATTAGAAGATTGATCTGCCAAATAGGTTGTATTACTACTTGTCCATTTATTAAATGTATAAGTATAACTAGCGTCACTATTTAAGGTAGCATTTAAGTTTGAAACGGAAGCACCATAATAATATTTTACATTATTTTGAGTTGTAACTGATGATACATAAGTACCAGCAACAGTAGTCAATGTTCCATAAGTTCTTTTATAATATAATTTAACAACTAAGGAACCATCAGCTTCAATTGTCGTCGTTGTTACATTACTACCATTTACCGCCCCATGAGAATAAGAAATTCCATTAGCTACATTATAATTAGTAGTTGTCTTTTTTTGATCACTTAATGTAAGGGTAGAACCAGTTATACCAGTTTTTGTTTCGGTCGATGTTGCAGTCGTTGGATAACTACCACTTGTATTCATTACATAATGTTCAATTTTATATGAAACAGAAGCTGCTTCCCAGTTAGCCGACATTGTAACAGTTCCACCTTTATCATCAGTTAAGTTTTTAAAAAATTGAGCTTTAACTTTAGTGTCGCCATTACTCCAAGCAGTATTTGCATTACCTGAAGTAGTTCCATATTTAGCGGTACTAGTATTTCCATTAAAAGTCCATCCAACAAAATTATATCCCGTTTTCGTTGGATAAGAAATTCCTATTTCAGTATCATAAGTTCCACTAGTCGGTGCACTTGTTCCATTAGTTCCGCCATTTAATGAATAAGCAATTGTATAATTATTCGCCACCCAATGTGCCCACAACGTATGATCATCTACATTCTCGACAATTGTATCTTCAGTAATTTTAGTTCCATCATTTTTTGAAGTATACCAACCATCAAAAGTATATCCTGTTTTAGTAGGCGTACAAAGCTTTCCATTCTCTCCATAAGATGCACCATAAGTAACTTTTACATTAGTACAACCAACCCCGCCATTATTATCATAAGTAATATCTACCGTTGGTCTTGCTATTTTACACTGAATAGTTTTTTCCGTTGTATCATCAGTATTATTAGGATTAGTTTTATCAATCCAATAATAACCATATTTCAATTTAGCCGTAACAGTATAGGTTCCAATATCTTTAGCTTTATAATTATAAAATCTAAATCCCTCGGCCGGATTATTAACTAAATATTGTTCACTACCATTATATTCAGGATTCAAACAATATGATTCAACATCAGGAATATTAACACCTATCTTTGTTATATCTCCAACAGTATATACTGAAGAAGTACTATAATAATTTTTTTTATCATCTGGCGTTAATGTAACGGTTACATAACTTTTAACACTATTTAATATTTCTCTACTAGCTAAAAATTTAATTTCAATTTCTTTTTCACCATTAGCTTCAATCAAGGCATTACCATCTTTATTTTTTCCTTCCAAATATTCTTTATTAGAAGATTTAATCGTAATCTTTCCTTTTACATCAGAAGTGAAAGTAGTAGTAACTGTACTACCGACAGCAATAGTTTCTGTACTAGTACCAGTTGGATTTAAAACTAAATTGGGGGTTGCTTTTTTTATTTTACAAGTTATTATTTTATTTTCAGTTGTTCCATCCGTCCAATGATAGTTGATATTTGGATCACTACTAGGTATTAGTTCAGCTTCTACTTTATAAATTCCAGCATCCTTAGCCGTTTTAGTACTTTCAACCCATTTAAAGTTATATTTAGGGACTCCAACTAAGTCTTGGTTTGCTTTGTTATATGTTAAATTATCATTGCAATATTCCTTTGTTGGAATTTCAATAGCAAACTCGTCAAAAGAACAAATATTTTCTTCATCTAATTCTTCTGAGATAATAGTATCGTTTTCATCTTTCGTAACAATTACATATTTTATATCAGGATGTTCCTCTTTAACATCTTTTTTTAATAAATTTTTATTAACTAATTCATTAATTGAAACACAACTATATTTCTTGTTATGATTTTCTTGAACTTGCTGCCACGATACTTTTTTGGTATTTTCTTCAACATATATTCGGGCACTACTTTTAATATTAGCAATAGCTAAGGCAGTACTTTCATCTTTAGATGTCTTTATAATATTTGTAACTGCATATCCAACAATCCCCAAAACAACACTTATAATTACAACAACAGCCAATAATTCTACTAAAGTAAAACCTTGCTTTTTTTTATCTTTCATTTTAAATTACCTCCATTCTAATTCCTAAGGGTTTAAATTTACTTCAATAGTACTAACATCACTTAAATCGATATCAATAGCACTACCTGTATCATAAGCCTCATCTGGTTTTAATTCATAATCAATAGTAGGAGCCATAATAGCCAATATATTTCCATCACTATCTTTAACAATTAATTCATATTCATTTAATTTAATATTTTCTTTACCATTATTAGTGATAGTATAATCTAATAAAGAGATATTTCCATCAAAATAACATTCAATATTAGTTATCGATATATCACCAACAACCTTATCACTGACCACATCCTCATTCGTATTATAAATTAAATTTTTATCAATATTACTTATTTGCTCATCATCAATTTTCTTTTCATCTTCAATAGGCTTATTCATCATACTTATCCCTATACCTACAATAGAACCAATAATCAAAATAATCAACCCAATAAGTATTATCTTTCTTTTTTTATTATCTTTTTTAAGACTATCATCTTTTTTAGCTACAATCCTCTTAGCACCCATATCATCACATCCTTTTATTCTATATCAGTATAACACGAATAAGTTATAAATTCAATGTGGTTATTGCTTTTTTGGTACAAATATTTTATAATGATAACAGGTGATAATAAATGAATAGAAGTCTTAATAGAAAAGGGTTTACATTGGTTGAATTGTTAGCAGTATTAGTAATTTTAGTAGCGATTATGGGAATTGCTATTCCGACTATATCTTCATCCCTAGAAAGAACCAAAAACAAACAAAATGAAGCTCGTTATAAAGTAATAGAATCAGCTGCTGAATTATATGTAACTGATCATAAAAATGTTATTTATAATAACCTTGGTACTAATACTACTTGTTATATTCAAGTAGGTGATTTAAGTGATTACTTATCCAATGAAGAAATGGAAGACTCTGATGGTAACTCTTTAAGTAGTAAATATGTTGTTTTCACTAAACCAAATATATATAAGTATTTTAATGTTGCTACATTATCAGGAAGTACATTAACATACGAAGAAGATGGTACAACCAAAACAGTTACTACTGCATGCTTGTAAAAAAATATAAAAATTGGAGATGATTACATTATGAAAAAAATATTACTATGTATATTGGATGGCGTAGGCCTAACAAAAGAACAGCATGGCAATGCCTTATATCAAGCTAATACTCCATGCTTAGACAAATTGTTTAATGAATATCCTAATTCTAAATTAAATGCTAGCGGTGAATTAGTTGGTTTGCCTGTTGGTCAAATGGGGAATAGTGAAGTAGGGCATATGAATATAGGAGCTGGTAGAATTGTTTATCAACCACTAGGACTAATCAACGCCAAAATTAAGGATAATTCTTTTTATGAGAATAAAGTACTTCTAAGTATTTTACAACATGTAAAAGAAAGGGCTAGTAAATTACATATTATGGGCTTGCTTAGTGATGGCGGAATTCATTCCCACATTAATCATTTTATAGCCCTATTAGAATTATGTAAAAAAGAAAATATTAATAACGTTTATTTTCATATCTTTATGGACGGTCGTGACACGAGCCCTTACGCTGGAGAAAAATATATTCGTATATTAGAGGATAAAATTAAAGAATTATCTCTAGGAAGTATTGCTACAATAAGTGGTAGGTATTATGCAATGGATCGAGATAATAATTATGATCGGTTAGAAAAATCTTATCTTGCTATGACTGAAGGAGTTGGCGAAGAATATAATACCGCCCTTGAAGCTTGGTCAAATAATCAAAAAAGAAATATAACTGATGAATTTATTATTCCAGCTGTAATCAATAAAGAAGGATTAATCGAAAATCATGATGGTATTATTTTTGCTAATTTTAGACCTGATAGAGTTAGAGAGTTAGGAGGTAGTTTAACTAATCCTAATTTAAATAATTTTAAAAGAACTATATTAGAAGATATTAAAATGGCTACATTTATGCCTGTTAGTGATGAAGTTATCAGTACGCCAGTGTTTAGAATTGAAGACTTAATTAATACTTTAGGCGAATATGTTAGTACCAAAGGTATTTCGCAACTTCGAATTGCTGAAACGGAAAAGTATGCTCATGTTACATATTTCTTTGACGGAGGTAAAGAAAAAAAATTAGATAATTGTAAAAGAATTTTAATACCATCGCCTAAAGTAGCTACTTATGACATGAAACCAGAGATGAGTGCTTATAAAATAACAGAACAATTGTTAAGTACTGTAAAAAAAGAGAAACCTGATATGATTATTTTAAATTTTGCTAATGGTGATATGGTTGGGCATACAGGTAATTATGATGCCGCTATTAAAGCCGTAGAAACGCTAGATATTTGTTTAAAGAAAATAATTAACAAAATAAATTTAAATGAATATACCATTATTGTTACAGCTGATCATGGTAATTGTGAAGTAATGATTAATAAAGATGGATCTGTTAATACCCAACATACAACTAACTTAGTACCTTTTATTGTGCTAGATAAAAATATTGAGTTAAAAGATGGAAAATTAGGAGATATAGCTGTAACGATGTTAGATTTAATGAATATAGAGATACCTAAAGAAATGACAGGTAATAGTTTAGTGGTGAAAAAATAAAATGGATGAATTATTAAATAATATTGATAAAAATTTTGAAAATAATATAAATAAACAAATCGAAGATAAAATAAATAAAGAATTTATTGAAACAATCAATAAAGAGATTAATAGTGATATTAAAGAAAAAATAAGTAACGATATTGAAAGTATTAAAGTAATTGATTATAAGGAAGAAGATGTTTATTCAGATACTAGCTTTATAGCCCTAAAGAAAGGTTATTATAAGTTAAATAATGGTCATACTATTATGAGAGAAAGCGCCTTAAAAAAGAAAGGCATTGGCAACGCATCGTGCATTTTTGCTGTAACAACCGATAAAAAGATTATTATTGTAATCCAACCTCGCGCAGCCCTTCCAACTACTGATAAAGTAAATATTGAACTACCAGCTGGTTATATTGAAGAAAACGAAAAATCAACAGTAGCGGCTTTAAGAGAATTGGAAGAAGAAACTGGTTATACTAGTGATAATATTACTTTAGTTGATAGCTATTTCACATCCCTAGGATTTAATGGCGAGCGAATTGACCTTTTATTAGCCTTAGATTGTACTAAAATAGGAGAGCAACATTTAGATGAAGATGAATTTATTCATTATGAACTAGTTAGCCTAGAAGAGTTTGAATACTTATTAAATAATGGCTATATCATGGACGCTAATGCTAGAATAGGTTATTATCGTTATTTAGAATATTTAATGAAAGAAGGATATTAGTGAAGGTAATGAAAAGAAGAAAAATAAAGAAGGGAAGAGTTCTACTTGCTATTATTTGCCTTATGATTATAATAGGAGGAATATTTATGTTTTATAATCATACTTTAAAGGATAATGATAATAGTAAAGAGAATAATTCTTTAACTAAAGATAAAGTTGATGAATCAACTAATAATAATAAAAATACTGATACATCTGATGAACTTACTAATGAGGCTAATTCTAATTTAGAGAAGACTCCTAGTAATAATAGTGAATTTAAAAATTTAGAAGATGGTGAATATCTAACTAATACCGGTTATACTTTAACCATAAAGAATGGGATTGCTTATGTCGAAGACCATTTAATTGTTAATAAGACCTATAATATACCTGATAGTTATGTACCAACTAATTCAGAGACTGCCATTACTGGAGAGAGATGCAATAATTGCTTAGATAAAGAAGTAATGGCCGCGTATAAACAAATGGAAAGTGATGCTACTAGTATAGGATTAAATATCTATATCGCGAGTGGTTATAGATCTTATTCTTATCAAGAGAGACTATATAATAATTATAGTGCTGTTAGTGGTGTTGATGGTGCTGATACTTATTCGGCTAGGGCAGGGCACTCTGAACATCAAACTGGTTTATGTTTTGATTTAAATAGTGTTGATGATAGTTTTGCTAATACTGATGAAGGAAGATGGATTGATGATAATGCGTGGATTTACGGCTTTATTATTCGTTATCCTAAAGGTAAAGAAAGTATTACCGGCTATCAATATGAATCATGGCATTTAAGATATGTTGGTAAGGAATTAGCCGAAAAATTATATAATAATGGTAATTGGATTACCATGGAAGAATATTATGGACTTAGTAGTAGTTATTAATTAAAATAGAAAAGAGGTAATGTATGAAGAATGAATTTTTAAGTAAAGTATTTAGATGGTTTGGATTAGGCTTATTTATTACATTTATAGTAGCTTATTATGTAAGTACGAATATAAATTTATTATCACTTATATTTTCAGGAGTTGGATATATAATTATATTTATATTAGAAATAACTTTAGCAATATGGTTAACAGCTCGAATTAGAAAGATGGATAGTGGAATAACCAAGGCCTTATACCTAGGTTATAGTGCCTTAACCGGTGTAACCTTATCCACAATATTTATAGCATATGAAATAACTAGTATTATTTGGATATTTCTAGCTAGTGCTTTAGTATTTGTAATATTCTCAATGCTAGGAAAAAGTGATCGAATTGATTTAAGTCATTATGGTGTATATCTATCTATAGCGTTAGTTGGGGCTATTATCTTAGAAATAATTAATTTTTATTTAATGAATAATGCATTAGATATCATTCTATGTGTATTTGTACTTTGCATTTTCGTAGCATATGTTGCTTATGATGTTCAAAAAATAGTAAGATATTATGAAGAAAATGATAATATGGCGGTAATAGGTGCCTTTGATTTATACCTAGATTTTATTAATATCTTCTTAAGATTGTTACAGTTATTTGGAAAACAAAGAGATTAAATAATATATATTTAAGACTAGATGATTTTGTATCTAGTCTTATTTTTTTGTTAAAATGCTTATATAGATATCACCATAAATTAGGAATTTTTCCAGGAATATGTTATAATCTAATTATGTTGAAGGGAGTAATTATCAATGAAAGAATTTAAAGGAATCGTAAAAGAAGTATTTATACCTAATGAATATAAAAATAATCAACTAATTGATATAATGTACGCAACTAAAATTGGTTTTAAAATAAAATTAGATAACGACGAAGAAATTACCATAATTAAAGAACAAGATGAATATAATGCTAATATTTTAAAAGATGATGAAGTAACCATAATTCAAGAAGTAGTTGATGGTAATTATACTTATGATTTATATTAGGTGGTGAGATAAATGAGTGATGAATATAGTACAGTAGGTTTATATGACCATAATATTGAAGGATATACGGAAGCTAAAGAAGCTTATGCTAGAGGTGAGCAAGTTGTTGGAACAGTTCGCGCAACTGGTACTGGTAAAAGTTATATTGGTTTACAACTTGCTTATGATAATAAAGATAAGAAAACTTTGTATGTAGTACCTTCTAATTCAATTATTGAGCATATAGAAAAAATAATTGAGGACAATCCTAATCTAGATCGAGAAAGAGATTTTCCTAATTTAGAACTTATAACTTATCAAAGTCTTGTTAATCTGTCACAAGAAGAATTAGCAAATATTAATTTTGATTTATTAATTTTAGATGAATTTCATCATCTAGGTGCACCAGTTTGGAGTGCTAGAATAGATGCGATTATAAAGGCTAATCCCAAGGCTTTAATTTTTGGAATGACAGCTTATACAGTAAGAGACAGAGGTACTTCTTACGAAAGAGATATGGCTAATCCTGATGGTAATGAATTATTTTCTAATAAAATAGTTGGTAGATATGATTTAGTTGATGCGATGATAGATGGTGTTTTACCTAGTGAACTTATCTATCGAAGTGCTATTACAAAGTTATTAGGTTTAGAACAATATTTAGAAGAAAGACTTAAAAATAATAATTTAACTAATCAAGAGTATCAAGAATATTTAAGTATTTTAACTGAT
>JAFURK010000028.1 GCA_017480975.1 Bacilli bacterium | reverse complement strand
CAGCGACTACGTTGATAGTAGGATTAAATAATACTTGGTCGTTTGATTCAATAGGTACTACGTCTAACAAGTCAACAGCGCTGATGAATGGTAGTAGTGATCAAATATATTGTTGGAAATCGGCGGGATATTTACATGATACTTCTGCTACAAAAATTTATTACTATCCAGTATCAGGTACAGCGACTGAATATACTGGTACTAATTATTCAACAATAGTATCATCTCAGTTAGTAGGTTATTGTTCAGGCTCTGTCTATGTTCAAGTAGCCTCATCTTTATCGGGAGTACCGATTAATAGATACACAAGCGAACTTTATACAACTAAACCTTGGTATAAAATGTATGTAAAGTCATCTAATGTTAGTACTAGTAGTGGTTATTATTCATTAACTAGTATTACGGATACAATTACTGTTAGTGGTACTAAATATTATGCGGTATGGGCTAATGAAAGACTTTCTACTTTATTCCCAAGTTTAAGTTAGATTTTTGATAAATTTAATATTTAGTAATAAAAAATTAGTAATAGGCTATTTAAATAGCTAGTTACTAATTTTTAATTTACTATTTTATAAATTAACTCTTGAGTGGAATTAACTTATATGATAAAATGATGATATGGAAGGTGAGGATATGTTTAAATTTGTACAAAACGAGAAATTTTATTTACCAATTATATATATTGCTGTTGGTATATTACTTTATGTAATTATTGCTAAGACAATTACTAGTATTAGTAAGATTGATATTAATAAGCATAGTAAAGGTTTTGATAAGAGAAAAAATACTGTTATTGCTTTAATTAAAAATGTTATTAAGTATACAATTGCAGTTATTGTTATTATTATGATTTTAAATGTTTATGGGGTTAATACAACTAGTTTGATAGCTTCTTTAGGAGTTGCTACGGCTATATTTGGATTAGCGTTTCAAGATACAATTAAGGATTTTTTAGCTGGTATTTTTCTTATATTTGATAATGCTTATGCGGTTGGAGATTGGGTTAAAATAAATAATTTTACAGGTGAGGTTATAGCGTTAGGGTTAAAGACTACAAAGATAAAAGCTTATACGGGGGAAGTTATGGTTTTATCTAATTCTTCTTTTACAGATGTTGTTAATTATAGTTTAAATCATTCAAAGATGTTAATCTATATTCCAATTCATTATAGTACATCTATTGATGAAGTAGAAGCTGTATTTACCGAAGTTAAGAAGACTATCGAAAAGGAAAAGGATGTTTATACAATGGACTTACTTGGTATAGATGAATTTGGGGATAGTTGTATGAAATATGTGGTTGTTATTGATTGCTCATCTATGACTCATTTTGGTGCTAAGAGAAAAGTTTTAAGGTTGATAAAGAAATTATTTGATGAAAAGGGTATTGAAATACCATATAATCAAATTGATGTACATATAGAGAAGTAAAGTGAGGGGTAAGACATGAAAAAGTTAGAATTGTTAAAAAAAGAGATTAATTATGTAAAAGATAGTACGAGAAGAAAAGATTTAAAGACTTTAATTGGTCTTTTACCAGATTATTTTTTTGAGGTACCAGCGGCATCTACTGGTAAATATCATCCAGATTTTGCTCAAGGAGAAGGTGGGCTTGTTCGTCATACTAAAGTGGCAGTTAGAATAGCGAAAGAATTGCTTGATAATAATACGGTGGGGATGAAGTTTAGTGATAAAGATAAAGATTTAATTATTATGGCTCTTGTTTTACACGATGGTGTAAAGAGTGGAATGGAACATAGTAAATATACAAAATTTGATCATCCGTTATTGGTGTCTAAGCTAATTATGGAGAACAAGGATAAAGTTTCTTTAGAGGTAGATGATTTAAGAAAGTTATGTTCAATGATAGAATCGCATATGGGTGAATGGACATATGATACTTATAATCAAAAAGAAGTTTTACCTAAGCCTAGAACAGCTGAACAAAGGTTTGTTCATATGTGTGATTTTTTAGCTAGTAGGAAATTTTTAGATGTAAAGTTTGAGGATGATAATATTGTTGGTTAGATAGTATTTTGTCTAATCAGTGTAAACCAATTATTTTAAGATTAAAAAAGTTAAGTATCTATGATATGATATTAATAAAGGATGATAGTTATGAAGAAAGTATTTTCAAAATTGGATAAACCTTTATTATTTGTAGGACTTTTCTTTTTTCTTTTTGGATTAGTTATGGTTCTTAGTGCATCTAGTATGGAAAGCTATATGAGATATGGGTATGGACCTTATCATTATTTTTATCGTCAAGCTATTTTTATGGTACTTGGAATAATATTATTTTTTATAATAATAAGAATACCTACTAAGATGTATTCGTGGATATCCTATTTACTTATGATTGGGATTATTGTGGTATTAGCTATTTTAAGTGCTTATGGGTATGTTGCTAATAGTGCACAGAGTTGGTTTAAGATAGGAGGAATATCGATTCAACCTAGTGAATTTGCTAAGGTTATTAGTATTATTTTTTTGGCTTGTTATTATGGGAAAAATAGAGATAATTTGGATAATTGGAAAGTACTTATTTTTCCGTTAATTCCAGTAGTAATAGTCTTTGGTATGGTATTAGTTCAACCAGATTTAGGAACAGCATTAATTATCGGGCTTATTACTTGTTTTATGTTTTTTGCATTGCCTATGCCGAAGAAAATGCTTAATAAGTTTAGGTTACTTATTATAGGAGCAATTGTATTAGTAGTAGGAATTTATGTAATAACTGATGGTAAAATTTTGAAAGAATATCAGAAAGAAAGATTTAATTTTAAGGATCCTTGTGAGAGGTATCAAGAAGATTCGGGTTATCAATTATGTAATAGTTTTATTGCATTTAAAAATGGTGGTGTAACGGGCCAAGGGATTGGCAAGAGTACTCAAAAATACTTATATTTACCTGAGTCTTATACAGATTTTATTTTTCCTATTATAGTGGAAGAATGGGGAGCTATAGTTGGAGTATTTTTAATTTTGATGTATTTATTTGTTATATATAGGTTATATAGGATAGCTAGACGGGCTAGTAATTTACAGGGATCATTAATTGCTTATGGAATATGTATGTATTTGTTTTTGCATGTGGCAATTAATTTGGTTGGTGTTATGGGGTTAGCTCCGCTAACGGGAGTTCCTTTACCGTTTTTGTCTTATGGTGGTAGTTATATTATTAGTTTAATGATAGCTTTAGCAGTAGCTCAAAGAGTGGCAATTGAAAGTACTGAAAAGAAAAAAAAGAAAGTTAATCGAAAAAGAAAAGAAGCTTAAAGGTGATTAGGCTTCTTTTATAAGCATTCTATGAATGTGTCATCTAAACAACGAATGATACATAGACAATCAAGATTGATTGTAAAGAATGAGTTAGTTGCTGTATAATTGTTATCACAGTTGACGGTAAGAACTCTAAATGTGGCACAACATTCATCTAACTTTTCTAATCTAAAGATATTAGATGTATTTTCTTCAGTTGGTGATTTGCTAATAGGCATACTTAGAGGAATGCCGTTTGAACCACAAGTAAATAGCATGATTGGTCTAGTGTTATAGCATGTTGGGCAACATTGTTGACCTAAGAAACCTCTGTCACAGGTTTCGATGCAAGAGTCTATTTGATTTACACTTTGTTGAAGAATTAGTATTACTTTTAAGATATCGGCAATACAGTTGTCACAGTGATTGCATTTTTTGTTTTTGTCTCTATCTCTAGTGTTGTTGTTATCTTCCATTTTATCCACCCCTTTATTTTAATGGTAGTGTGCAAAGTTTAATGCACTACTAACCATTTTTTCTTTATTTTACAATGTTTTTCTAGTATTTTAACTCCTCACCCCTATTTTTGAGTG
>JAFURK010000027.1 GCA_017480975.1 Bacilli bacterium | reverse complement strand
TTAAGTCGCTTCTTATTTTTTGATATTGGTGTTAGAATATAATCACGGTACCAAAACATTCTATTTGGAGGTTATATCATGTCATCAACAATGGGACAGATCATTAAAGATTTACGCAAGAAAAACGGTTTTACTCAGGAGGAGCTTGCTGAACGGCTTGGGGTTACTTATCAAGCAGTTTCAAAATGGGAAAATGGCAAAAATATGCCTGATATTACTTTAATAAAAGAAATTAGTAATATCTTTAAAGTAGATATTGAAGAACTATTAACAGGAAAAAATAAAAGGAAGAAAAAAAATAAATTTATCTTTTGGATGTTAGTTGGCTGGCTATTAGTAATTGGAATTATTTTAGGCATTGTATTTTATAATGAAAATAATTCTTTTGAATTTAAGACTATGAAAAGTAGCTGTGAAGAATTTACCTTAACTGGTAGTGCGGCTTATAATAATGATAAAACTTCAATTTATATTTCCAATGTAGATTATTGTGGCCAAGAAAATAATACTGTTTATCAAGAAATAGAATGTACTTTATACGAAAATTATAAAAATACTAAAACTAAAATAGGAACCTGTGGTAAAAGCAACGAAGAAATGACTTTAGATGAATTTTTAGATACTGTTGAGTTAAATGTTAACAACTATGAAGCAAGCTGTAAAATGTTTGCATCATCAACCTTATCATTGGAGATTTACGCTACCACTAATGATAATAAAAAGACAACTTATCAGATACCTATTAATTTGGAAGAAAATTGTCAAAAATAAAGAATTCAACTTTAAGTTTAGTTTGTTCAACTAATACTTTATTGTCGAATTCTTTTTCTTATGGTAAAATCAGTATAGATAGAGGGATGTGAATTATGAAGAAGATTATAATGATTTTACTTATTGTATTTTTTTTAGTGGGGTGTAGTGAAACAAAAGAATTAAAGACTGATGCTGTGAAATTTAAAGAAGAATATGAAGCATTAAATGATAAGGAAACTAGTTATGGTGATAATACTTATCGTACTTTAGCAATAGAGGATGATAATCCAATAATTTATAAAGAGGCTAGTGATATTTTAGAAATGATTGATGATGGTAAAACTTTTGCGGTATATTTTGGTTTTGCTAGTTGTCCTTGGTGTCGAAGTGTTATATCTAATTTAATCGATGTTTCTAATGATTTAAAAATAGAAACTATTTATTATGTTGATGTAAAAGAAATAAGGGATACTTTAAAGTTAAATGAAGATGGTAATGTTGTTACCGAGCAAAAAGGAACTGATGATTATTACGAATTATTAGAAAAATTAGAAACAGTATTAGAAGATTATACCTTAACTGATGAAAATGGCAATGAAATAAATACTGAAGAAAAGAGAATTTATGCGCCAAATATTGTTTCAGTAGTAAATGGTGTTCCAACTAAAATGACTACTGGTATTAGCGATAAACAAACAGATGCTTATATGGAATTAACCGAAGAAATAACTAATGAATCTTACGATAAAATAAAATGTACTATCGAGTGTGTGGTAGAAGAAAAAGAAGTATGTACAGTAGATAAAAAATGTTAAGATAGATAAAAGTATTTTGATTTCTTAATTCAACTTTAGGTTGAGAGATTTCAACTCTATCTTTATTGTTATTTTTTCTAAAATAAGCTATTATTAAGATACAAGCAAGATAAACGAGGAGTGATAAATGTGAAGAAGAGAAAAAAACTAGTTTTAATTATTAGTTTAGTTATACTATTAATTATTTTAATATTAATAGGCCTATTTATTGAATTTAATGAAAGAAATATCAATAATAAAGAAATCGAATTAGTAAGTAGTTTGATTGAGACTCAAGAAGAATTAGAAAGTAAATTTAAAACAAAAGGGTATACCATTGATGAACCTAATATAATTTTAAATCCTTATGGCAATTCACCTTTAACAGCGTTGATTTTATTTGAGACTAATAGTCGAGTAAGTCCTACTGTTACTATTAAAGGAAAAGATGAGCATAGTACTTTTACGCATACTTTTGGTAAGGATAAAAAACATTATTTATCTATTTATGGATTATATGCTGATTATGAAAATGAAGTAATTATTGAATATAAAGAAGGAAAAAAAGAAATAAAGAAAACAATTACAATTAAAACTGACAAATTGCCTGATAATATGATTTTACCTACTAGTGTTAAAGCTGATAAAACAGCTTTAAGTAATGAATTATATTTTTATACGCCATCTAGTATTGGTTATACTTGTGCTTATGATGTTAATGGAGATGTTCGTTGGTATTTAACTAATTATGCTTTATGGAAGATTGATCGATTAGAAAATGGTCATTTGTTAGTCAGTACAGAAAGATTGGTTAATAGTCCTTATTATATGACAGGTTTATATGAAATGGATTTATTAGGCAAAATATATATGGAATATAGTTTAGAGGGAGGCTATCATCACGATTATTATGAAATGGGAAATGGCAATTTGTTAATTGCTAGTGATGACTTTAATAATGATGATGGAACTGTTGAAGATTATATTATTGAGTTAGATAGGGTAAGTGGTAATGTAGTAAAAACTTTTGATTTAAAAGATATTTTAAATATGCGTGATGGTCAAAGTGAAAATTGGACTACTTATGATTGGTTTCATAATAATTCTGTATGGTATGATAAAGATACTAATTCGATTACTTTGTCTGGGCGTCATCAAGATGCAGTAATTAATATTGATTATGATACTGGCGACTTAAATTGGATTATTGGGGATCCGACTAATTGGAGTGAGGAATATCAAAAATACTTTTTTGAACCAATTGGAGATGGAGAATTTGAATGGCAATGGAGTCAACATGCAGCGATGATTACTCCAGAAGGATATGTATTTATTTTAGATAATGGTAATAATAAATCTAAAATTGAAGAAGAGTATGTAGCGGCTGAAAATAGTTATACTAGGGGAGTTATGTATAAGATTGATACCAAAGAAATGACGATTGAACAAGTGTGGGAATATGGTAAAGATCGTGGTAGTGAGTTTTATTCACCATATATATCAGATGTAGATTATATTACTGAAAATCATTATATTGTTCATTCAGGGGGAATTGTTTATGTTGATGGAAAAAATTCTAATCAACCGGCGGGATTATCTAATGGTACTACTACTTTAGTATCAGATACAGTAGAACTATTGAATGATAGAGTAATTTTTGAACTTATTTTACCGACTAATAATTATCGCGTTGAAAAAATGAGTTTATATGTTGATGGTGAGCAACTGAAATTAGGGGAAGCTAATCGGATAGGAACTTTGGGAAAAACAGAAATAGATGACAAAAAAATTACTCCTATCATAGAGTGTAAAAATAGTAAGAAATTTCTTGAAATAGCTGAAGAACATGATATAACTTTTACTAAAGAAGTTGATCGTTTAGTAGTAAAGGGAAGATTTAAAAGGGGTACAAATGTTAATGTAATTCTATATCAAAATATGTTTAGTAACTATTATAACGTAAAAATAAGTAAGAAACCATATACGGCTTTGTGTGTTGATGTATTTACTGAAGAAGGAAATGAAAAGGGGATTAATGTTACTAAATATATAAATAAAGATGATTTGTATGGTAAGTATTCTATTTATTTAGAAATAGATGGTACTATTTACAATACTGGTAAATATGTAGAATATTAAGAAGAGAGCTATATTGTTCTTTTTTTCTATAAAATACTTTTAAAGAATTATCTCATGAAGTAAGGCATGTTATAAAATATATATTTGTATTATTGATTAATCTTTCATTATAATTTAATTGATGCTATAATATTGTTAGTAAAGGAGTTGACTAAAGTGAAAACAATAAGATTTATCTTACAAAAAATAATTATAGTAGAAACAATGTTAATAATTTTATATTTTGCTTGCTCTTTATTTGGGGTTAATATAGAAATATTTAATTTAATTATTAATACTGGGTTAAAATATTTAACTCCCATTTCTGTTATAGCCTTAATACTATATATTATTTTAAGTTTACTTAGTAGTAAAATAGTAGAAACTATAATAGGGGTAGTATTAGGTGGAATTATTTTATATTATCTATTTAACTATATAATTTAATAAAATATTAAAAGTACTTAACTATTATTATCCTTAGATTAAGGTATTTGCTAGTTAAGTACTTTTGTCACTTAAAAAGCAAGATAGCGTGTTATCTTGCTTTAGAGAGATTTATTAGTATATATTTTATTATTTTTTGATAATTTTTTCTATTTCATCGATAGTCTTACCCGTGATATCAGAAATATCATTAAGTGACATATTCTTTTTTAGCATTTTTTGAATGGTAGTTTTGATAGTTTGTTCAATTCCTTGTTCGATTCCATGCTCAATTCCTTCTTTTCTTCCTTCTTGCAATCCTTTATTTTTAGCTTCAGTTGCTATTGAACGTCTTTCCCATTCAGCCCATTCTAAAGCTTCTTCTTCAGTGTAAAATAAATCTTCGTGCGTTAGTTTATCTAATTTCCCCATAATTTGCTCCCTTTCCTTATCAGTCATAATTCCATTAACTATATCAGGAATATTTTCGAAGTTATTACAATATATTAAGGCTCCCCATTTAATATAATTTGGAATATTTTCTTGGTTGTCTAAATTATAATATAACTCCTCACATTTGACAATATTTAAGTCAAAAATTGCGATATTTTTTAAATATATTTTATGGTTATCTTCTTCTTGAAGAAGATATTTTGCTAAAGCTTTATCTTTTCTATCATCATAACAATTTAAATTTATTTGCATAACTAACATATCTTCATTGTATTCTTCACCCCTTTTAGTAGAAGTTGCAAATAGACTGCATAGATAAGATAAATTTTTGATAATTAATCCGGCATATTTATTAGCATTTAACTCTAAATTTATAATTTTATCATCTAGTATTCTTAAGACAAAATCACATCGTTTAGCTTTCTCATTTTTAGTACTGATAGGTAGTTCAGTTGTCTCTAAAATTACATTATCTTTTAATAATTCATAGCTAATACCAGTTATATCAGAGACCATTTTCGCGAGCAAATTTTCTTCATTAATGAATAGAGCTTTAAAAAC
>JAFURK010000026.1 GCA_017480975.1 Bacilli bacterium | reverse complement strand
TGCCACAACTGGAGTTCAAGATGAATTATTAAAACTTCTAGAAGATGGTGATTATGAAGTTAATATTAGTGATAATCAATTTGCCCCTAAATATGTAACTTTTAATACCGAAAATGTAACCTTTATATGTTCAGGAGCTTTCTCTCAGTTAAAAGCTAAGAAACAAGCCAAATTAGGTAAACCAATTAGTGGCTTTGGACAATCAAGTTCTAGTTCAAAGCCTAATAATGAAAATACAACCAAAATAACTACTGAAGATTTAGTAACTTATGGTTTGAAAGAAGAATTAGTTGGTAGATTACCAAATATTATTGAATTAAATAACTTAAGTAAAGATAATCTTATTACCATTATGAAAAATCCTAATAATAGTGTCCTTAATGAAAATATTAAAATTTTTGAAGAATTAGGTGTAAGTGTTAATGTTGAAGAAGAAATATATAATTTAGTCGCTGAAAGAGCTTTAAAGAAAAATACTGGTGCTAGAGGTCTGACTAGTGTAATTGATAATCTCTTTATTAAAGCCATGAATGATATCTCTCAAAATCCTGATTCTTATAGCGAGCTTATCATTACCAAAGAAACTCTTGATAATCCTAAAAAATATACTTTAGTTAGAAAGAAAGATAACTAATGAAGCCACTATTAGATATTGAAAAATCTATTATCAAAAAATATCGTAAAGAGATATATTCAAGATTTATAAGAGCTATTAAAGATTTTTCTTTAATCGAAGAAGGGGATAAGATTTGTGTTTGTATCAGCGGTGGTAAAGATTCATTTATTATGGCTAAATGTCTTCAAGAATTACAAAGACATAGTAAATATCATTTTGAATTAACATTTTTAGTTATGAATCCCGGTTATACAGAAGCAAACTTAAATAAAATAAAGGCTAATGCTAAGCATTTAAATATTCCTATTGTTATAAAAGACTCTAATATCTTTGAAGTAATAAAAGATAATAGCAGTCCTTGCTTCCTATGTGCTAGAATGCGCCGTGGTTGCTTATATAGTATGGCCCAGGATTTAGGTTGTAACAAAATAGCTTTAGGCCATCACTTTAATGATGTTATTGAAACTATTCTTCTAAACCAAATCTATAACGGTCAGTTTAGTGGCATGCTGCCAATCCTTGATAGCGATAACTATCCAGGTATGAAATTAATTAGACCCTTATATTATATCCATGAAAAAGATATTGAGGCTTGGGTTAGAAATAGTGAACTAACATTCCTAGATTGCGCTTGCATAGTAACGAAGAAAAATACTGGTAAAAGAAAAGAGGTAAAAGAACTAGTTAAACATTTAGTTGAAATGTACCCTAATAGTGATATTAATATCTTTAACTCTATGTTTCATGTTAACCCTAATACGACTAAAGTGATAAATAAAGAGTAATAAAGTAAATCTTATTTCATATCATATACAGAGGTGGAATATGAAAAAAGATTTACCAAAAATGTATCAAACAAGAATAAATAAAACAGTACCTAGTATTCAAAAAGTCTATAGTACTCTAGATACAAGAACTGAACCTAGAGAAAGTAGAGAAGAGAGAAGTACTAGAACTAGATATTCTTCCGTATCGATTGAAAGAAAGATTGATGATATCTTTAACTCACCAGACTATGTCTATAAAGCTGATGTTACAATTGTAACTGATACGTAAGAAATAAGAAGAAGAATAATAGCTAGAAATAGAAATAATATTATAACCATTAATAATGAATACATTCCTATATCTATTATTCGTGATATTTATAAATAATATCTAAACTATCTTAATCGATATATTAAGAAAAATAATTTGAAGTATTTTAACCAAATAAAGAAAGGATTAGAAGTACCATGAATCAAAAATATCTTGAATTTATAAACGAACTAAAAACCAAAAGAATTGCTATAATTGGCGCTGGAGTAAGTAACTTACCACTTATTAAAATCTTAACTGAAAATAATTGTAATATTACCGTATTTGATCAAAAAGAACTAACTGATATGGAAGATAATACTAGAAAATATTTAACTGACAATAATATTACGACATCTTTAGGAAATAATTATCTAGAAAATATCAAGGAATTTGATGTCATCTTTAGAAGTCCGTCATTTTTACCAACCAATCCTTATTTAGTTAAAGAAGCCGAAAGAGGAGCTTTAATTACGACGGAAATTGAACAAGTAATTAAGCTTGCTCCTTGTCCTATTATTGGGGTAACTGGTAGCAAAGGAAAGACTACAACCACTACGATACTAAATGACATATTAAAGGGACTAGGCTATTCTACTTATTTAGGAGGGAACATTGGTACACCGTTATTTTCTAAATTAAATGAGATGAAAAGTACTGATATAGTTGTTTTAGAGTTATCAAGCTTTCAACTTATGAATATGCCAGTATCTCCTCAGATTGCGGTTGTTACTAATATTAGTCCTGATCACTTAGATATTCATGGTTCTTATGAAGAATATATTAATGCTAAGAAAAATCTTTTTCTAAATCAAATGAAAGATGACATCTTAGTATTAAATGCTGATGATGAGATCGTTAGTAAGTTTAGAGAGGACGCTAAAGGAGAGGTTAGATATTTTAAAAATATTTCGATAGCTAATAATGACATTAAAGATATCAATAATAACTTTATTTTGAATGGTAAAATGATTGAATATAATGGTAAGGTAGTTATTGATACTACTAAATTGTTATTAAAAGGCAACCATAATTACTTAAATATCTGTGCTGCCTTAAATGCGATTAAAGACTATATTAATATCCCTTATGAAGAATTAGAAGCTATTATTAAAGATATTAAAAGTGTCCCACATCGTTTAGAGTTTGTTCGCAATATCAATAATGTTAAATGGTATAATGATTCTGCTAGTACGACACCAGATAAGAGTTTAGCCGGCCTTTATGCCTTCGATGAAGATATTGTCTTAATAGCTGGTGGGTATGATAAGAATATATCTTATGAGCCAATGGCTAAACCTATTTTAGAGCGGGTTAGTAAATTAATCTTATTTGGAGATACTAAAGATAAAATTTATAGGGCGGTAATGAATGAAAGTCGAGTAAGTGGTAAAAGTATTCCTATTTATGTAATGGATACTTTAGAAGAAGTAATTGAAGTTGCTAATAAGGTAAGTATACCTGGAGAAGTAGTCTTATTTTCTCCAGCATCAGCCAGCTTTGATATGTTTAAAAATGCTTATCAAAGAGGCGATTTATTTAAAAGTTTTGTCGAAAAATTATAACCGTAAAATAAGGGTAATTTTTCCTTGACAAACAATCGAAAATAGAGTAAAATGTTGAAATAGTTGAGGAGGAAACGCAATGTCAAATAATGATAAAGTTTATTTAACTGACGAAGGATTTTTAGAATTAGAGACTGAATTAAATGAATTAAAGAATGTTAAAAGACCGGCTGTTATTAGAGCTCTAAAAGAAGCTAGAGCTTTAGGCGACTTATCAGAAAATGCTGATTATGACGCTGCTAGGGCAGAGCAAGCTCAAGTTGAAGGTCGTATTCAAGAATTAGAAAAAATTATTGAAAATGCCTTTATCATTGAAAAAGGTTCTACTGATTCGGTAAGTCTAGGTACAACAGTTAAAATTAAATATATAGATGATGATGACGATGAATTAGAAGAATATCGTATTGTTGGCTCTAAGGAAGCTGACCCATCAAATAATAAAATTTCTAATGAATCTCCTTTAGCAATCGCAATTATGAACGCGAAAGCTGGCGATGTTAGAACGGTAGAAAGTCCAAACGGAACATATGATGTTGAAATAGTAGAAATATTGTAATAAGATATGTAATAATGTAGGAGGAAAATAATGAAGAAAGTTATTAATTACAAGACACAAAAAGAAGATTGGGAAAAAGCTAAGGATACTGCATTCAAAAAATTAAATGCTAAATACACTATTGATGGATTTAGAAAGGGAAAAGCTCCTAGAAGCGTTTTCGAAAGAAATTATCCTGGTCAAATTGTAATGGAAGCTGCTGATATTGTTGTAGACAACGAATACAGAAGAATTATTACTGAAGATAAGATTTTACCAATTTTAGAACCAAAGATTGATATTGTTAAAGTAACTGATGAAGAAGTAGAAGTTAATTTTACTTTCATTACTGAACCTGAGGTTGAATTAGGTGAATACAAAAACTTAAAAGTAAAAAAAGAAACAGTTAAAGTTACTAAAGAAGAAATTAAAAATAAAATTGATGACTTATTAAGAAATTATGCTGAATTAGTTGTAAAAGAAGACGGTGCTGTTGAAAGTGGTAACGTCGCTGTAATCGATTTCGAAGGATTCAAAGATGGTGTAGCATTTGAAGGTGGAAAAGCTGAAAATTATTCACTAGAAATTGGCAGTAATACTTTTATTCCAGGATTCGAAGATGGTGTAATTGGGATGAAAAATGGGGAATCTAAAGATTTAACATTAACTTTCCCAGAAGACTATGGTTCTGAAGAATTAGCTGGTAAAGAAGTAGTATTCAAAGTTACTGTAAACGAAATTAAGTCAAGAGTAGTGCCAGTTTTAGATAAAGAATTCTTTGAAGATTTAGGTATGGAAGATGTTACTACTAAAGAAGAATTAGAAGCTAAAATGAAAGAAGAAATCAAAGCTGACAAAGAACAAAAAGCTGAACAAAAATACATTGATGCTTTATTAGAGAAAGCAACATCTAACATGAAAGTTGAAATTGACGATGAAATCGTTGAGGCTGAAACAGACGCTATGTATAAAGATTTCATGCAACATATGGCTTCTCAAGGTATTACCGAAGAAATTTACTTACAATATGCTGGAACTACTAAAGAAGATATCACTAGTCATATGAAAGAAGAAGCTTTAAAGAGACTTAAAAATAGTTATTTATTAAATGCTATTATTAAGGAAGAAAAAATTGAAGTAACTGAAGAAGACGCTAATAAAGAAATCGCTGAAATAGCTAAAAAATACAACATGACTGAAGAAGATGTAAAAAATTCTTTAGGTGGATTAGATGCTATGATATATGACTTAAAAGTAAGAAAAGCTATTGATTTAATGAAGGCGGAAGAAAAATAATAGAAGTTAGGTTTAAAAGACCTAACTTCGTTTTGTTAAAATACTTAATTAGCTTAATCTTTATTTAAAGCTAGAAGAATGATAAGTATTTTAATTATATAATAAGTATATTAGTTAAACTGGTGGTTAAAGGTTAGAAAATAGCTTTTAATCTTCTTTTTTTTATGATATAATC
>JAFURK010000025.1 GCA_017480975.1 Bacilli bacterium | reverse complement strand
TAATTGGAGTTCCACATCTATTGCAATTCATGTAATCAACGCCCTTCTCTATTTTATATATCTAATAATATTATACTTTATTTACAAATAATGTCAATTAGTCTTTTGTAAATAAAACGACAAAATAAAAAAACAAGAAAAATCTTGTTTTTATCTTCCACCGCCACCTGAGCCGCCTTCATCATCGTCATCATCAGCTGATGCATCTGGATTAAATGGGGATTCGGTTTCAGTATGGCATCCTTCATTAGAATTAATTAAACAGTTTAAACAGTTTGCATATCCACCTGTAGTAGTATCAGTAATTTTAATAATAAATTTAACTACCGCAAATACAAAGAAAACTAACGCACCTGTTATTAATCTAGTAATAAATTTCTTTTGGTTCTTTTTTATTTTATCAGCATCTGATGCAATTACTGCTTTAGCAAAATCTAAACTTCCCATTACTATAATTCCAACAGGAACACAAATTTGTAATATTAAGAATACTGCTCTTATTATTCCAGCTATTTCACTTGGTAGCGCAGTTGAACCACAAGAAACATAACTTGTAACGCCTGCCGCAAAAACATTTTCAGCTGAAATCACAACTAAACCTAACATAAATAAAATAATAAACATTAATTTCTTTTTCATTTTTTTAACTCCTTACTTTAAACAATTACTTTCTATATAATTATAAATTTTCACATTAGTTGTATCATAATAATGTAACCCATCACTTGTTAAAAAATAGCCTACACCATTGCTAGTATCACAATATGTAATATTTTTTAAATTAGAATTTTTAATATCCTCTTTCATATTCTTATTAAAGATATTTACTCCGGACATATAAGCATTATTTCTTCCATCCAAAACAGGATTAAGTGATAAGATAACTAAATGATGATTTTTCCACTTTCCTTTTGCTAGTTCTTCATATTTAGAAAAAAGCATTTCCTGATTAGCACCATCTTTAAAAACACTATTAATTCCTATCCCTAATACAATATTATAATTGTTATTTTGATTAAGTTCAAGAACTTTATCGATTTCTGAAATAGTATTCAAAGCAAACTCATAATAATCAAGACTAACATTAGCTATATAGTGATTATTTTCACAGCCATCATCATTACACATTCCTAAAGTTCTAGAATCACCAACATATAAAGTTTTAGTGTATTGTCTATTACTACTATCCAGCTTTTGCATACTATACTCATATCCCGGCTGATAATTTTCGCTATAAACAAAAGCATCATAGTTTTTACCACCAGTAATTAGACAATTTATACAAGCAATATACTTATTATTAAAGTTTTCATCTAATAAAATAACAATCTTCTTACCAAAAGCAATAGTTAATGATAATATTATGCCTAGAAAAATTTCAAAAACTAATATCACTATCTTTTTTGGGGATTTTAATTTTTTTTCAAATTTAAAATTTTTAATTATTTTTTTTAATAGAATTATTATGATAATAGATGGCACTATTACTCTTATAAAATCATATATTTTTTCTCCTAATAGAACATTAGAATTTTCTATTAATGTCTTATCACAAATCAACTTTGATTCAATAGCCTGCACATTCTCGATAAGTAGAAAGAAAAGTGATATAAAAAACACTACTTTTTTCATATTATCACCTTATTTCTTTTTAATTATATCATATAAAGATAAAAAAAGCATAAAATGTTATTTATGCTTAAAGAACTATTGCAAATAAGTTACCAGATCCTTTATTAACTAGTTTTGTTAATGTTTGTTGAAGCTTAAATCTGATATTTTCTGGCATTAATGATAGTTTAGCTTGTATTCCTTCTTTCACAATTGAATCTAAACTTCTTCCAAAAAGTTCACTTCTCCATATACTATTAGGATCAGTATCATAATCTTTC
>JAFURK010000024.1 GCA_017480975.1 Bacilli bacterium | reverse complement strand
AATACGGTGGACCAAATGGTGAACTAGCTGCCGCTCTACGTTATTTAAATCAAAGATATAATATGCCTGACGATAAAGGTAAAGCCCTTCTTACCGACATTGGAGTAGAAGAACTTGGGCATGTCGAAATGATTTGTACTATGCTCTATCAATTAACTAAAGATGCATCTTTAAAAGAATTAAAAGAAGCTGGCCTAGATACTTTCTATGCTGAACATGGTAGAGATACATTTCCAACTGATTCTAATGGTGTCCCATTTACTGCTGCCTACTTTGCTGCCGTCGGAGACCCCTTAGCAGATTTATCTGAAAATATGGCTGCCGAACAAAAAGCACGAGCCATTTACGAAAATCTAATTAACTTAACTAATGATTCTGATGTAATTGGACCACTTCTATTCTTAAGACAAAGAGAAATAATTCACTTTAATCGTTTTAAAGAATTATATAAAGAATATAAACGCAAAGGCTATAAATAAACCCATACAAAAGAGTATGAGTTTTTTTGTTTAAATACTTATATTTATTTAACTTATATACTTTTAAATAAATTATTAATTATCTTTTTCTCTTAATTAAACAATATCCCAGTTCTTCTTTATATAGCTTTATAACCATAATCACGACTTCTTTTAACATTATTTTTTTGATAAAATTATTATAATTAATTTAAAAAGAAAAAAACCCTTACCTAAATAAGAGTTTTACTTTTTATTAATGGCGGAGACAGAGAGATTTGAACTCTCGCACCAGTTTCCCAGTCTACACCCTTAGCAGGGGCGCCTCTTCAGCCTCTTGAGTATGTCTCCAAAAAAAGCTTACATACTCATTCTACTATTTTTTTTAATACTTGTCAACAAAATTAAATTATCTTTTTAAAAAAACTACTTCATAACCTCTTCATAAACAGCTTTTAACTTCTTACCTACTACTTCTAAACTTCTATCAACTGCCACTTGATAAGCATTTTCCGTCAAATCAGGTAACTCTCCATTTATAATTTTTGGTATCTTCTCTTCAAATTCATCTATATTTTTAGCTTTATAAACATTAACCCCATCTTCTAACCAACCATCAAAAACTGGAATATCCCGAATTAAAGCCTTACATTTACAAGCACAAGCTTCAATAGCAGGAATACCTTCCGTTTCCTCTAATGTTGGAAATACATACAAGTCACAGCCGCTCATTGCCCCAATAATCATCTCAGGTTCAACATAACCCGCAAAAGTTAAATTATCTAGCTTGGTGTTAACAGCTTCTTTTACGTTCTTAGTCGCAGCCGATAAAGGACTATATCCAAACCAAATAAATTTATAGTCAGGCATTCTTTTAGCTAATTCAACAAAATCAACTATTCCTTTTCTCTCGATATAAAGTCCTATCCCAATAATTACCTTATCTTCTTCCTTATATCTATAAGTATTTCTAAACTTTTTACCTAATTCTTCATTATACTTAAACTTCTCTATTTCAATACCATTACTAATTGCATATATCTTTCTATTCATCCCATAACCATCTAATAACCTTTTAGAATAATCCGTTGGAGTAACTATTATATCACCTAAACTATAACATTTTATTAGCCACTTTTTAAACGAACTAGCTGTCTGTTTTGCCAAAATAAAACCATCTCGATAATCTTCTTCCGTCGAATGAGCATGATACACTACCTTTTTTCCCTTTTTTTTAGCCTTCTTAGCAACTAAATATGAAGCCGGAAAATAAGTATTAATATGTAAAATATCATAATCATCATCAGGATTAGTAGTATAATCAACTCTTGCTAATTCTAAAGCTCTCATTTGATGTTTAATCGCTTTACCTAATCCTGACTTTCCAACTAACTTTTCATTCTCTGTATATAACAAAATTTTCATCATATCCCCTACTTTTTTTCTTTAATTGTAACAATCTTTTGATTAATATCTTCTCTAAAAAATTTATATGTTGCGATTAATATAATGGCAACCGGTAACGATACAACAATTCCCCAAAAGCCACCTAAAATTCCACCAGCAAACACCGCAAAAATATTTACTAAAGCCGGTAGTTTATTAGTCTTTCCATATACTTTAGGTCCAATTATATAACCATCAATATTAGGACAAACAATACAAACTATAATAGTTAAAATAAGCAATTTAGTACTAACTACCGATGCAATAATAATTGCCAATATATTAACAATCAAACCGCCGAAATAAGGAATAATCGTTGTAACAGCTGCTAAAATACTTAATACCAAATAATTGGGGTGCCCTATAAGAGCAAATACAATTGTATACTCAACAAACTGAATTAACATTGTCTTTAATAATCCATTAAAATAATTGCTAATTTCTATATCTATACGTTTAAAATACTTATAAAGTCTTCCCTTTTGTTTCTTTAAACTTGTCTTTAAATTAGCTCTTATCTTATCCATATCCCATAAGAAATAAACACTAACCGCCACTACGATAATTAAATTAGTAATTACATTAATTGATGCATTTAAAACATTAATCGCACCATCAGAGATATGAGTACCAATATTTTTTAAAATATCCGTTGATACTGACGAAATTGATTTTTGTAATACTCCTAAATCAATTTCAAATTTAGAAGAAACATCTGTAATAACAGCCGAAATATTACTAAGAAATAATACTACCTGATCATAAAACATCGGTACAACTGTTATCCCCATAATAATTAAAAAACCAAATAAGATAAAATATATTATCGCCATAGCTAACCACTTTGGCAAGCCATACCCTTCTAATTTCTTACAATAAGGATATAAAGCATAGGAAACTGCAAACGCTATTAAAAATGGAAAAAATACTGCTACTAACTTAGCTAATAACCCAAGCCATAAACCTCTTATCGTATAAAGAAGACAAATAATTAAAACTACTAGTAAAATATTCACTAACTTATAATTAACCTTATTATCCATTCCCTTTTCCTTCTTTCTCTAATAAAATCGTAACTGGTCCATCATTTACCAAACTAACTTTCATATCAGCCCCAAAAACGCCCTCTTCAACTACTACTTTTTTTCGTAAAATTTCATTAAACAATTGATATAACTTTTTAGCTTCATCTCCATTTAAAGCATTAATATAAGAAGGCCTTCTTCCCTTTCTAGCATCCCCATATAAAGTAAATTGACTAACTGATAAAATACTTCCCTCTACATCCAAAAGTGACTTATTCATAATGCCCTTCTCATCATCAAAAATCCTTAAATTAATAATCTTATCAGCCATATAAGTAATTTCTTCCAAAGTATCTCCGAAAGTGAAACCAACCAAAAGCATTACCCCTTTACCAATTTTACCAACAACATTTCCATCTACCTTAACCGACGCCTCACTACACCTTTGTACAACTACCTTCACCTTATCACTTCCCATCACTTCTTTTTTATTATATACTGAAAAATACATTTTTTAAAGCATTTTACTTAAATTCATTATTTTTTCTTAATAGGGGTTTCTAAAAGCTAATTTTTATGATAAAATTACTTTTAGAAAAGTGGTGATACTATTAAAAATATCTCTAAATTAAAAGTAGAAAATTCTATTTTAATTCCAATTATACTCTTTGGAATTATTAGTGTTGTATCCATATTCTGTACCAAAAGTCTTTTAGAAGCTGAATTCCAAAATTACTGGATTAAACAAATTATTTGGTATACGGTTGGTTTCTTTTTAGCCTATATGATGATGATTTTTGGAAATAAATTTCTTTATAATAATGCTTGGTGGTTTTATATTTTTGGAGTTTTATCCCTCGTTTTAGTATTATTCTTTGGGATTGAAAGAAACAATGCCACTTGTTGGTTTCAAATTCCTTATGTTGGTACTATTCAACCTAGTGAATTTATGAAAATATTTCTAATAATTATTCTAGCTAGACTAATTAATGAGTTTAACGAAAAATACTCCGATCCAACTATTAAAGAAGAATTTATCTTTCTGATAAAAATACTTATACTAGTATTAATACCTTCAGTTCTAACATTCATTGAACCAGATACTGGAGCAGTAATGATTTATCTTATTATTACACTAGTAATGCTATTTATAGGTGGAATAAGAAAAAGATGGTTCTTCCTTGTTTTTCTAATCATAGGATTAGTGCTTGGAACCGGAGCCTTAATCTACATTACTAACCAAGATTTGTTTATTGATATTTTTGGCACTAGCTTATTTTATCGTATTGATAGATTAACTAATTGGACTAGTAGTAGCGGAATGCAATTAACCAATTCCTTAATTGCTATTGGATCAGCCGGAGTATTTGGTCATGGACTAAATAACACTCCTATCTATTTTCCAGAAATGCAAACTGACTTTATCTTTGCTGTTATCGCATCCAATTTTGGATTATTAGGAGCCTCTTTATTAATATTATTAATTATTTTCTTTGATATTAACCTAATCCATACCGTATCTAAAACAACTAACTTTACTGATAAATACGCTATTGGTGGTATTATAGCCGTATTATTATTTCAACAAATTCAAAATATCGGTATGACTATTGGGCTATTACCAATAATGGGAATAACTTTACCATTTATAAGTTATGGTGGTTCCTCATTGTTATCATACATGCTCTTAGTAGGAATAATCTTTAATGTATCTAATGAAAGTCTCCGCTATACTAATTAAAATAGAATTTATACTTAAACTATTAACTGTATAATTGGTTAATAGTTTTTTTAATAAAATACTTAAATTTATTTTCCCCTTTATTTATCTTATTTATAATATTTAATCCCAATTTTCATAAGCATTTTAATAAAATAACCTTATTTTCCACCTCTCAAACCTAATAATTCCACTAAATTGTAAAAAAAAATGAATTTTTTTAATTTTAGGGTTGACAAAAATAAGCTTATCGATTAATATATAAATCACCAATTCAAATTTTGTATGAATTGGTGCTAGTATCACACTAGCCAACCCTTTTTATTCTTTTTGGGAGACTGTCCTCAGGGGAACAGTCTCTTGTTTTTTTATCAAAAAAATAAAATTTAATAACTAAAAAAATCTATTTTTCCATACCAATCCCACTATAAAATATACATTTTAGAAAAAAATAGTACAAATTATAATATTTTAGTTGATTTTATATTTTATTTATGGTAACATTATAAATGTCATTAGGAAATGACACATATAATGTATGGCGGAATTGGTGAAGTGGTTAACACATTGGATTGTGGTTCCAACATGCGTGGGTTCGATTCCCACATTCCGTCCCATTAAAAAAATTCAACTTACAAACTGTTATTGGTTTGTAAGTTTTTTTATTTTCATATTTACTAGCTAAAAAGAAATTATTATATTACTTTCAAATTTCCAAAATGTAAGTACACAATACTTTTTATATATTAGCAAGCACTGAATTTGTGCTCCTACACAAATTCCCTATAATATATTTTTAAACTAAAAGAATCTAGATTGATATATATCTAAATTCTTTTTTTAAATAGTAATAAAAACTTATCCTTTACTAATATTTTTCTTATTAAAATTTAAATATTCTTCTTTAGTTACTCCATAAAAATAACATTCAATGTCTTCATCTATAAATGTATATTGATTAAAATATGTTTTATTTAAATCTCTAATTAATCCTAATTTTTCCATTAGTCTCCATGATGGTGGATTACATATAGCAGCACTTGTTCTAATTTCTGTAATTTCTACTTCATTAAATAAATAATCAAGCATGGCATTAGCTGCTTCTGTTGCGTAACCATTACCTTGATGTTTAGGAGCAATAAACCAACCTAATGATTTAACTTCATCATTTTCCTTATCATAATTTTCTTTTTTTGAAGTATGAGCATTAATTTGACCAATGCATTCTCCGGTTTCTTTTAAAAAAATACTCCATTCAAATTTATCTTTTTCTAATGCTGTATTTGCTTTTTCTTGATAAATTTTTTCTTGTTTTTCCCAATTTTTTAAATTTTCTCTATATTTTTTATTGATTGTTAAATAATACCTATTTACTTCAGGAATCATTAAAATTTCCCATAGTTTTTTCTGTTCTTTCATTGTAGGCGCTTTTAATATTAATCTTTCTGTTTCTATTGTTTTACTTCCTAATAAATTCATAAATCACCACATTCTTTCTAATTTTTAATTATCTTCTTCTAAATCTAATTCTCTATTTAAATAATTTGGTAATTCTTCTAAATATTTGTATTCAGAAATAGCAATAGGACTATTAATATTTTTTAAAGAATATTCTGCACTTAACCTTTTTTTCTCTTTACATATCAATATTCCAATAGTTGAATTATCTTCATCTCTTTTAACCTTGTCATCAATAGCACTAACATAAAAATTTAATTGTCCTATAAATTAAGGTTTAAATTTAGTTGTTTTTAATTCTATTACTACATAACTATGAAGTTTAATATTATAAAATAACAAATCAATATAATAATCTTCATTATCAATTTCTAAATGATATTGTTATCCTACAAATGCAAAAGAACTACCTAACTCTAATAAAAACTTTGTAATATTTTCAACTAACGCATTTTCAAAATCTATCTCTTTCATAGATTTCTTTGTACTGATAAAATCAAATACATATGGATCTTTAACTAGTTCTAAAGAAAGTTCACTTGTAGGTATTGGTAAGGTATTTTTAAAATTAGAAACTTTATTTTCTAGTATAGCCTGTCTATTATACAAATCAGTAGATATTTGATGGATCAATACTGTACTAGACCAACCATTTTCAATAGCATTTATTGCATACCATTTCTTCTTTTCTAATTCTTTTACTCTATCCATTAAGATAATATTATGATACCAAGTTAATTTTGCAAGAACTTCTTGCAAAAATTCATTATTATCATAAATTGTAGCAAATTTCTGCATATATCTTAAATTTCTTGCTGACATTCCTTTTATATTTGGATATGTAGCTTTTAAATCTTTTGCTAAATTATCAATAAAAGAACTTCCCTAATTGTTATTTTCTTTTAGTTTTAACCCTATTCTATAATACATTAGTATAAGTTCTTTATTAGCGCTTATTATAACTTTTTGTTTAGTATTGTTTAATTCACCTTTAATTTGTGACAATATATCTAAATAATTTTTATCTTCTAACATTTTATACCTCCCTAGTATTTTATTTTGGCTAATATGATTATACAATATTTAATATAAAAATACTATGATTTAAATTATAATTATTTAAAATATTTTTTTGATATTATATATACAGCAATAGTTCGTAAGTTGTTTGTTAATCGTCCCATTAAAAAAATTCAACTTACAAACTTATTAAAGTTTGTAAGTTTTTATTTATCAAAACTATCTATTTTTTCAAATACAACAATAACTATCATAATCTCTAACATTAATTACTATCTATAGAAGCATTTTCATCATTTAAAAGACTCAACAAAGTATCAACATCTTCTTCACTATATTTAAATTCTTCAATAATACTACCATCCTTTAAAGAAATAATACCATATTTCTTATCATTCATCGCAATAATAGCATTCAAATTATAACCTATTAAATAATCATCCTTAGCATATCCTAATTGTTCATAACTAATAGAAACCACAACTTCATTATTCTTATTTATAACACCTTGCTTATTTCCCTCAATTACAATAATATAATTGTTATTTAAAAGTTGATAATCATCATAATCACGACTAATTACTTTACTATCCCTATAATCAAATAAAATATTACTATCTCCTTCAGTTAAAACAACATAACTATCTCCAATCTCTTTTTTATAAATTGGACACATTTCATACTCACAATCATAATAAGAATACATTAACTTATCATCATCTTTAACTTCAGTAACACAAAGATTACCACTACATTCATAAAAATAAATCTTATTACGGCTTTTATATTGATAATGTATTTTATAATCCATTACCATAACTAAAATTACTATTAATCCCAAGAATAAAGCTCCAACCCAAACAATTTTAGCAATATTTATCTTTTTCATTTTAATCCCCTTCTTCATTCTTCAAAACTATATACCTCTTCTAAAGTTATGCTAGTAACTTCATAGTCATTACAGTCTTTTGTTGTCCAAGTAATACTATCTTTATCAAAGATAGCCCCCTTCTTTAAATAGGTAGTACACGTATATGTCGCTCCAGTTCCATCTATAACATCAAATATATACTTACCAAAATATGGTGCATTGTTACCACTTATAGTAGAAATCTCTATCTCTTTACCTTCAAAATCATCCTCTAACGACTTAATCGACTGACTACTTAAATTTCTTGACAAACTTAAAGTAGATAACACCGATAATAATATTGTTAAAAACAGTATAAACAAAGTATAAATTATTCCCGTTATAGCAAATCCCCTATTATCCAAATGAAACTTATCCCTCATCTAACCACCTCTTATTATTTTAATTATATATGATATCTTAGAATTTTTCAACTGAAAAAGCACCTTATGGTGCCTTTTATTTGCTAACTGGTAATACACTTATTGATCTAGCTATCTCTACTAATTCCGCGGTAGTGATGCTTTCACTAGCCATATAATAATCAATACCATTACTATGCCAAGATAAAGAATTAGTACCAATTACTCCAATTACATCTGCTAGAAAATCAAACTCACCACTGACTGGAATTACAACCCCGGCATCTGAACTTGTTACAGTTTCCTCTACCAAGATAAACGAACTATCACCAACAAAAGTTAATATAAGTCTTTGACCATCTTCAGTATCAATCGTATTTTGACTAGTCAAATAAGTATTATCTGGTAAATACATCGGATATATTACATCATCAATCGTTGCCGAAGCTGTTTTTTCTGTTGAAGTAGTATCCTCAGTAGTACTACTAGCCTCACTATCACTTGTTGCATTATTTGTATTACTATTATTATTGGTATTTGTACTATCATTAGTCACTGTATTATTAGTAGTACCATTTTGATTAGTACTATTATTTATACTATCATTAGTTGTTTCAGCATCAGAACTATCTTCTGGCTCTATTTCAGTCTCCTTCTTAGTAGATGACTCATTAATATCTAATAATTCACTTAATTCAAAATAATTTTTATCAAACTTTTTATTATATTCTTGCTTTGTAAATTCCATAACTATTTGAATATTATCATCGCTATCTACTACTTCGGTCTTAGTAATATTAGCATCCTTATCAATATAAACTTTCTGCTTTACTAACGACTTATTATTAGGATAATGAACTGTCGATGCAAAGTAGTAGCCATCTCCTTTCGTCTTAAATTCCCTATCCTCATCTTCAAGCAAATCCTCTAAAATAGAATTCAATAAATACACTTGAGAATTATTATATGGCCAATCACTTTGGAATTTAAAACTTTTATTTAAGGACGGCGTTACAACATAAACACCATCATCATTTCTTAAAATTACTTGCTCATGATTATTTAAAGTGTTTACTAATTCAATTCGATAATAATCTTCCTTTTGATAAGATACCTTAACATCATAAGTATAAGTATCTTCATTATTCATAATTT
>JAFURK010000023.1 GCA_017480975.1 Bacilli bacterium | reverse complement strand
TAGTACAAATCATTTCGACATGCCCAAGTTCTTCTACTCCAATGTCGGTAAGAAGGGCTTTACCTTTATCGTCAGGCATATTATATCTTTGATTTAAATAACGTAGAGCGGCAGCTAGTTCACCATTTGGTCCACCGTATTGAGTAACGATATATTTAGCCATTTTTATATCTTTCTTTTTAATATTAATTGGATATTGTAAAGATTTTACATATTTAAACATATTATACTCCCTCCCAAGGCCATGGGCGATTGTTCCATACCCAAGTATTTTTATTTAGATAATTGCTGTCTAAGGTAAGTGGGCCATACATACTTTCGTATTTATCACACATTTGTTTTTCAGTATTTAAATATTTGTTGTATAGATTAATCATTTCGGTATTATTAGGATGAGTATCTAAATATAAATCTAAATCATTTAAGGCAAATTTATATTGCATTACTTGATATAGTAAGGCTTCTTTTTCATCTTTTGGTTCTAAACTAGCTGGTTTATAGTTTTTGTAAGGATCATATTGATTAGCAAATAAGTTACCTCTCATAAATCCTTCGTTTGGTTCTAAGACGTTGTTTTTAGTCATCATATTAGATATATGGGCCATATTAGGCATATTATGACTACTAGTTATATATCCCATATTATTTTTTTGATGATGACTATAATTTAGATTGCTTTTTTGTTGTTGATTATAATCCATGCTATTAGGAATACTTGTAATATAATTCATATAATCAAAACCATATTCATTCATAACATCACTCCTAGAATAGCCTATGTTATAGGCAAGTGTTTGTATAGGCCGGTTCATTATTTATTTACAAAATACTTATTTTTTAGTAAAATTATATAGCAAGGGAGATGGTATTTTGAATAATGTTCATAAAGATATCGAAATAGCTAGCAGAATTATTGAAAATAAAGATTTAGCTGATTATAATATTCAAAATTATGCTCCAATTTATTTGTTTACAACGGAAAATATTAAAGGGATAATTAATAATATTGATATTTTAGATAAAAATATTTTAACGGTTAGTTCAAGCAGTGATCATATATTTAATATGTTATTAGCGGGTGCTAAAAGTATTGAGTGCTATGATATAAATATATTTACTAAGTATTATTATTATTTGAAAGCAGCTTGTGTTAAAACGTTTACTTATGATGAGTTTTTGTTATTTTTCTTTCCAACTAGATTTAAGAATAGGGTATTTGATGATAATTTATTTTATTGGGTAATAGCAAATATTGAAGATAGTCAAGCTAAAGAATTTTGGAGTAGTTTGTTTAAAGAATATGGTGGTAAAAAGATATATTATTCTAATTTATTTATTAATTTATATTTTAAAAGTACTTATATGGAATGTAATAATTATTTAAATAATGAAGATAGTTATAAGGCTTTACAGCAAAGGTTAAATAATTATAATTATAAATTTTATTTAGTTGATATATTTAATAATATAAAGGTATTGCCTAATAAGAAGTATGATTTTTTATATTTATCTAATATTTTAGATAAATTATCTTGTAATAGTATGTTGGATTATGCTTTAAAAGTTAAGGAAATATTATTAAACTTGAATAATTATATAGTAGATAATGGAATAATAGGTGTTTGTTATTTATATTGTTATTTAGATGATTATTGGGATAGTATTAGTGATGGGAGATTAAGAAGTTCAATAGTTAGAAATAGATATTTTAAAGATAGTTATTACTATAAAAGTTTTAATGGTATTAATAATTTAAAAGGTGGGTTACTTAAAGATCGAGATGCTTTAATGTTGACTTTAAAAAAATAAGTATTTTTTCAAAATAGGAATGATTGGGTGATTTAAGTGATAGAAATAGATAAGTTTAATTTGAATGATAATAATAAGGATATTCTGAAAGAATATCAAATATATTTGTTGACAGAACAACATTTATTAGATAATTCTATTTCTTCTTATGTATTAGATATTTATAAGTATTTAGAATATATGGAAAATATAGGGGTTAAATCTTGTTTGAAGATTGATAAAGAAGATTTAACCAATTATTTGAGTTATTTAGATAGAGAAGAATATAGTATTTATAGTATTGTTAGAAAGATATCTTCATTTAGAAGTTTTCATTTTTACTTATATAAAAAATATAAAGTTAAAGATATTAGTGAATATATAGAGAATCCTAGATTTTATAAAAAGATACCTAATGTATTGTCAATTGAAGAAGTAGATATGCTACTAGATATAAGACTTAGAACGGCTTTTGATTATCGCAATAAGGCGATGTTAGAGCTGATGTATGCAACTGGGCTTCGAGTTAGTGAGTTGGTTAATTTAAAAGTTAATAATATTGATTTGGAAGAAGGATTTGTTCGTTGTTTTGGAAAGGGTAATAAAGAAAGAATGGTTCCAATTGGAGAAGTAGCATTAAAGTATGTTAAATTATATTTGTTTCATTATCGAGATGCTTTAAAGAAAAGGAAATTATGTGATAATTTATTTTTAAATAATCATGGGGTTGGTATGACTAGACAAGGCTTTTTTAAAATATTAAAAGGAATTGCTAAGGATAAGGGAATAGATAAAAATATTACGCCTCATATGTTAAGACATTCTTTCGCGACCCATTTACTTAATAATGGGGCTGATTTAAGAAGTATTCAGATGATGTTAGGGCATAATAACTTATCTACAACCCAAATATATACAACAGTTAATCATGAAGTATTAAAAGAAAATTACGATTTATATCATCCAAGGCATTAAAAAATACTCTTAACTATGGGAGTATTTTCTAATGCTTATTTTATCTGAATTTTTTTACCTTCGATTGATTTTTTAAATAATTAAGACAAGTGTTTATATTTTCTTCTTTAAAATAATTATATTCGTTTTTTAAAGTTTCTTTTCTTTTTTGTTTTTCCTCTTTAGATGAAATTTTTTGACGATTGATAAAACATCCCTTTAATGCATCGTTTTGAATCATTTCTTTTAAATCTTCAAGAATATCTTTGGAAGAATCTTTTTTGAAGACATTTATGTTGATGCCAGTATTAGATAAATTTGTTGTTTTAGAAATGTAGAGGCAATCAAATTCACTGGTAAAACTTTTTGGATTTATGGTATATTTACTTAAATCAACATTTTCTAAATTAGAATCAATAATAGAATAGTAGCTGCTGTCAGTTAATATTCCATTAAAAAATTTGTTTTCTAATTCAAGATCTAAATTAATTGATGTATTACTCAAGTTGCTGTCAATAATATCCAGGATATATTCTCCATGGGAGTTAGATAAGTCAACATTGGCAAAATTGCATTTAAATAAACTGACAGGTCGATTTAAGTTAATGTTGAAAGATTTAGAAAAATCTATCTTAGCATTAGTATTACTTAAATTGATTGAATTAATTTTTTTGTAGTGGTTGGCATGGGAGCGATAATGATTTGATACTCTAACATCCCAGTCAACATTATCAAAAGATACTTTACTTAAGTCAATAAATTGAAGGAAATCACCACTCCAAACGATATATTTTTGTAATATTTTTTGCTCTTTATAGTCATGACATAAATCAGTTTCAAAAAGTAATTCTTCTAATTCTTCTTTATCGATGTAATAAAGATCACCATTACTTAAAGGATTAGTTTCAATAAATTCTTTTATTGCTTTTCGTTTTTCTTGTCTACCTTCATAGTTTAATTTCATAATTATTCCTTCTTTCTTTAATGTATTTTATTGTAGCATAGTAGTAAGGAAAAAAAGATAAAGTATACTAATTAGTTACTTTATCTAAGTTAAATAATTTTCTAATAATAATGTTGATGCCTATGATAATAAATATTGATAATAAGAATAAGCAAATGTAAGGATATAATTTTAGAATAAAATTATAGAAGATGGTATTATTTTTAAATATATTAAGGGCTATGTATATCATAGCAATTATAATTAGACTAGGTAAAATTGTTTTACTGTCCTTTTTAATACTTATTCTTAAATAATAAATGATTAAAGAAAGACAAATAAAAGAACTTAATAACCATTTTATATAAATAAAGTTTTCGATTCGATCGATAAAGTTAAATAAGGAAATTTTCTTTAAGACGGTATATTCAGGATATTGATAGAGTTCACATAGATAAATACCTAGGGATCCTATTGTTAATAGCATGGCTAAAAAAGCAAAGATAAAAGCTAGGGTATAAAATGATATTAAATATTTATTGGTTTTTTTATTATCTTTAATTTTATCTTTAGGGACAATTAATAATATGAATATAGGAATGACATTAGTTAGGGTTAAAGCTATACTTCCTTTAAGTGGGGGAGTAATACCATTTTCTAGAAATGGTTTAATATTGCTCATTTCAAAGTGCGGTATTACTCCAGAGGTGCTGATGATGGTAAGAAAGCAAATAATAACCAAAAAGATAATCGCTACTCTAGATATGACTTCAATACCTAGGCCAACATTGTATACTAAAACTATTCCAACTAATATCATTAAAATTACAATAGGAGTTTCAGCTAAAAATTGTGATATGGCAAAGTTGGTAATGCCATGGAATAGGGTTACACCAATTAATAAAACTAAAATATTTATAATATAGTTAATAATGGTACCAAGGTATTTGCCAAATAAGTATTTTATTTTATCAACTATATTTAATTCTTTCTTGTAATTAAAAATTAATAAGAATAAGAGAAGGGGAAGGAATCCGAGTATGTATGAGAAAAGTACTGATAGGTATGAATCTACACCAGCTATCTTAATAGTGTTATGGGTACCTATTCCTGAAAATAGGGCTAGAATGGGGAATGCTATTAAGCATGTGAATTGAATGTTAGTTATTTTTTCTTTATTCATGGTATATTCCTCCATTTAGATTTCCTTTTTCGATTATTTCAATATTTGATTTAACCTTGATATATAAGTCTTTTAGGAAGTCTTGTTCTGAATCTTTGATTATTTTTTTGTATTCTTTAGGATTAGTTTTGTATAATAAATCTTTAAATCCATAGATGTCACTGTTATATTTTTTTGTGGTATTGGTAATGGTTTCTTCGATTAAGTCTTCGACGGTGTTATTAAGTTTTTTTTGGATTTTAGTTATTTCTTTTTCTAAGTCAACATCATAATTAACATCAGATATAGAGGCTTTTCCTTTTATGGTAATAGTTATTTGTTTTTTCTTTACATTGGTTTTCATTTCGGTTGATGAATCGATTACTTCGTTAATAATAAATTTGTTATCATTATAATCATTTTTTATTAAAATAGTTTGGCTGTTATTTGTAATAATATTATAAGCTAGACTTTCTGATTCGTTTAGGTAACCAATCAATTTACCATCTTTAAAGACTGTCATATTAGATATTATATTAGTGGCATCGGTAGTAGAAGTTTCAATATTTTCAGTGGTTTCACCGATATTGGTATCGCCAATCATCTCGATAGAAGGAAGAGCTATTTCGATATGGGGATTAAGAAAGTCATCAATTAGTTGATGATAAGTTATAAGGTTAGCAGTGCCTAAATAGGTGTTAGTTGATTCGAGACTGTTCATAATATTTTTAGATGAGATGTTAACTAGCGGAGTGATAACTTTTAAGGTTTTGTCACTTTTACTTATTAAGACATAAAATTCACTTCTAATTTCAGGATCTCTAGCAAAAAAATCTAAGATATCATCGATACCTTCTTTAGCAGTTTGTTCATCAATGATTAGAATGTCCATTTGAGCTCCATAAAGTTTTTGCGGAGATTCTTTAACGATATTTCTAAAGGCTTCTTGCATTGAAGAACCACTACCTTCATAGATAACATAATCTGGTTCTTTACCGCTAGAAGTATCTTGTTCTTTTTTGGGATTAACTACTTCGGCTGTTATTTTATAGGTATCTTCAACTTTGCTAACAGCAACACCACTAATGATGGCTAAATCGTTTAATTCACGATAGTTATAGCAACCAGTTAATAAACATAATAAAGGTATTATTAGAATAAACTTTTTCATTTTCTCACTTCCTTATATTTTGTAATATTATTAGATAAGTATTCTTCTCTTTTGTTTAAATCTTTAGTTGGAAATTTGATAATACTGTCTTTTAATCCGGTTACTGAAACGGGAGCAAAAGGAGAAATGTAAGGAACACCAAATGATTGTAGCGAGCAAAGTTTGATGATTAAGTATATAAATGTTATAACGACACCAATAATTCCCATGAAACTAGCGCCAATCATGAATAAAATACGATACCAACGAATACCGTTTATCATTTCTGGTTCGGTAAATAATAGTGCTGATAAAGCTGTGATGGCGATTACGATAATCATAATTGGGGATACGATTCCGGCGCTAACAGCGGCTTCACCTAATATTAAGGCTCCAACGGTTGAGAGCGCGCTAGTGGTAAATGTTGGGGTTCTAAGATCACACTCTCTTAAAATTTCAAAAGAGAAGGCCATAAGTAAGGCTTCGAAAAAAGCCGGGAAGGGAACGCTAGAACGCTGGGAGGCAAAGCTAACTAATAGTTCGGTTGGGAGCATTTCTTGATTATAGGTAGTCATGGCTAAGTATAAGGCTGGTGTAAACATTGTAATAAAAAAGGCTAAATACCGAACGATTCTAGTAAAAGTTATATTAATACTCTTATTAAAATTATCTTCGGTTGAAATAAATAGGTCATTCATAACAACTGGTAAAATTAAAGCAAATTGAGAACAATCAACTAGAATAGCAATTTTTCCCTTTAATAAAGATTGACATGTTTTATCAGGTCTTTCCGTTGAGAATATTGTAGGAAAGACACTTTTGTTTTCTTTTTCAATTAGATTTTTGATAACACCAGAACTAATGATTCCATCTATATCAATATTTTGGATTTTTTCTTTAACTTTATCAACTAATTCTTTTTTACAAATGCCATTAATATAAACAATACTAACTTTAGTGGTAGTATGTCGACCTATTTCCATGGATTCTTCCCATAAATTGTTATCTTTAATTCTTCTTTTGATTAGGCCGATATTAGTATGCATATCTTCGACAAATGAATCCATTGCGCCTCTTAGGGCATTTTCGGTTTGTGGAGCGCTAATTCCTCGAGCTAAATTTCTTTTAGTTTCTAGGGCAAAACAATAATCACAGTCTTCAATTAAAAGAATAGTAAAGCCATAATTTAAATGATAACATAGATCTTTATAAGTAGTTATTTTTTTTATCTTAAAGTTATCTATTTCATTTTCGATGATAGAACCTAAATCATCTTTTTTCTTATAAATTTTATTAATTCGATCTAAACTTCTTACAATAAAATCACTTATTTTATCAGAAGAGGTTAAGGGATCAATATAAATAATTACAACTTTTTTACCACATACTATCTTTTCACGATAAGTAGTATAATCTGTTTGGTTGGTATCTTTTTTTAATTGTTCAACAATAGTATCTATATTTTTAATATTTTCCATTTTTTTCACCTTATTCTTAGTATTAAAAAAATAGTAAATATTATTCTTTTTATTTAAAAAAAGTTGTGTTCAACTTTGTGACTGAATCAAAAAAATGTGCTATAATGATATTAGCCAAACTTAAAATTTATAGAAAGGAAGTATCCTTAATCAGTTAGTCTCTCTATAAATTTTTGGTTTGGCGATTAAAAATGATTGTGACTAACTGATTAAGGATATTTTTATGTAGTATGAATATAGAAGAATTAGTTAAAGATTTAGATCCAGTAACAATTATAGAATTTAAAAATTATTTAATAGAAAATTTAGCTGGAGTTTGTTCAAAAAAAGATTCAAATTCAAAAATAATATATAATCATAGAGAGAAAAGTTTATTTTGTAATGAATGTGGATGCAAATTAAGTA
>JAFURK010000022.1 GCA_017480975.1 Bacilli bacterium | reverse complement strand
CAACATAAACACCATCATCATTTCTTAAAATTACTTGCTCATGATTATTTAAAGTGTTTACTAATTCAATTCGATAATAATCTTCCTTTTGATAAGATACCTTAACATCATAAGTATAAGTATCTTCATTATTCATAATTTCCATTACACCTTCTACATAATAACTATCAGCATTTTCTAACTTTTTTTCTAGTTTTTCTAAAACGTTATCAGCACTCTTTACTCCACAACCAACTAGAGAAAAAATACTAATTAAAAAAAATATTTTTAAAAACTTTTTCATATTCACCTCATCATTTCTTTCATTAAAATTATATATTTTTGTTTAATTTTTATGAATAAAATTTGGTAATTTGTCAAATAATATTATTAGATAAAGGAGGAATTTTATGAATACATTATATAAAACAGCTTTAGCAATAGCTATAATAGGTTGTATTAATTGGGGATTAATAGGTATTTTCAATTATAATTTGGTAGAATTCTTATTTGGTGATGGAACCGTTTTAACAAGAGTAGTTTATGTAATTGTAGCTATCGCTGGTATTGTTAGTCTTGGAGTTTTTACTAAAGACTTAGATCGTTAAAAAACGTCTAGATTTTCTAGGCGTTTTTAATTTTTATCAATTTATATACTATTATTTATTTAACTCAAAGCTGCATATTTTTTAAGTATTCTAAATTTGTGATCTTACTCTTTTTTATCTTGATACATAATTAAAGCCGAAAAACAATATAACTGTTCCTCAGAATAAATGCTATTAGAAATACTATACTTAATATCTATTATATCGGGATTCTTTTCTTGAATAAAATTATTTATATCTTCTTCTAAATCACTTTCATGTGACTCATCAAATATCTTCACTTTCATTTTATCACCATTACAATTGTAAATAAAAAAAGATAATTATTATGTCGTTTTATAATAAATATCTTTTTTTTCACCATTATCATCGGTATACTCTATTAATATTTTTAATTCTAAATCTAACTTACTAATATTTTTAGTCGTTTTAATTGTATCCTTCAACACTAATACTTCCTCATCATCACCATTAGCTAACAACTTTTGTGGTTCATCAAACACTCCAATTGAAGGAAAAACATCTTCATTATAACAATTATGAACTACAAGTACTTTAACGTCATTCATATTTTCTTTAGGATTACTAATTGTCACTTTATAATTAATTGCTTCTTCATCAATACGTTCAATCGTTGTAACAATATCTACTGGTAATTCTGTATCAGTATAATTTTTGTCATTAAAAGTTTGATTTTTCATCGCAATATATTCATTTTTGATTGTTTCTTCATCATTTTCACAACCCGTTATTAAAATTAAACTAAATAATAATAAAATATATACCTTTCTCATATGCCACCTACTTAATGCTATGAATATAATATAACATAATATTAAATTTCTGTATATCTTTTTTTTATTTGTTTACAACATATTTACAATGTTTCTAAATTTTCTTTAATAGCTTTTAAATGGCTCGCTATGTCGCTCGCGTCACTTCCACCACCTTGAGCAAAAGTTTTACTACCGCCACCATTACCTTTACATTTAATTGATAAATCTTTTACAATCGCCCCACAATTTACTTTATCTGAATTTGTTTTAGCAATAATATTAACATGATTATTTTTTACATTAGCTAACAAGACAAAACAATTATCATATTTATTATTAATAGCATCAGCTAAATTTTTAATCATATCAACATCATAATTTTCTAATATAGCTGCACAAACTTTAATACCATTTATTACTTCCATATTAGTTGTAAATGCTGTTAAATCACTAGTTGATTTCTGTGTTTTTAAATTACGATAAGTTTTTTCTAATTGTTTCATTTCTTCTTTTAGAGCTAATAATTTATTTTTATAATCGACTACATCTTGATAACTAGTTAATTCTTTATCTTCAAAATCAAAATTAAAACTTAAATTAATATCTTGACTTTTAGCTTCTACTAGAATAGACTTAGACTTAGCTAAAATTTTCATAATTTCTTCTTGATAAGGAGCAACTGCTTGATGTAATAATTCATTAATATGTTTAGTTGTTGTACCCTCAATTCTAAAAGTATCAGCCCCTTTATTTTCTAATGATACAATAGCAATTTTATCAATCATTTTAGTGTTGGGAACGTGAGTACCAGCACATAATTCAATTGAATCTCCCATTGTAACAACACGAACTACATCACCATATTTATCATCAAATAAAGCCATCGCACCTTTCTTTTTAGCTTCTTCTAATGAAAGATATTCAATAATAGTTTGGTAATCAGCTTGAACTCTTTCATTAACTTTTTCTTCTAACTCCATAATCAAATTATCACTTAAACGACCATGATAAGTGAAATCAAAACGAAAACTTTTATCATCTACTCTACTACCAGCTTGATGAACATTATCACCTAAAAATTCTTGAAGTGTTTTTTGTAATAAGTGCGTCGCACTATGGTGTTTCATTATTTCTTCTCTTCTATCTTGCATAACGTGAGTTAAAACAATACTACCTTTCTTTAACTCACCACTTAATACTTTTACATGCAATAAATGTTGTTTATTTGGAGCTTTTAAGCAATCAAGTACTTCTACTTTACATTCATCATTCTTTAAAAAGCCAGTATCATATATTTGACCACCTGATTCAGCATAGAAAGGATTTTCTTTTAAGAATATATATCCTTCATCAGTTAAACTATCAACAAAACTATTATCAACCATAATATTCATAACTTCAGTTTTATTACCTAGTTTTTCATAACCAACAAAAGTACTCTCTTCTTTATAATTCATTAATAATTCATTTTGAAGATTCATACTACTTACAACTTTACGATTATTTCTAGCCATAACCTTTTGCATTTCCATATATTTATAGAAATCTTCTTTATTTACAGTAAATCCTCTATCACTAGCATATTCAATCGTAAGTTCAACTGGAAAACCATAAGTATCATATAATTTGAATGCATCACTACCACTAATTTCCTTAGTTTCATTATTATTAAATATTTCTTCTAATCTTTTCTCGCCAGATATTAATGTCTTATGAAATAATTCTTCTTCTTTAAGAATTAACTCTTTAACAATTTCTTTACTTCCTAATAAATTAGGATAAATATTAGCATATTTATTCATTACAACATCAACTAAATCAGCCATAAAACTCTTATTAATATTTAATTTTCTACTCATCATAACCGATCTTCTAAGAATTCTTCTAAGTACATAACCACGGCCAAAATTTTCAAAAGTAGCCCCATCTGCTAAAGCAAAAGTTAAACTTCTAATATGATCAGCAATTACTTTAAATTCTTTTTGGCCTTGATATTTTATTCCACAAACATTTTCTATTTCTTCTATTATTGGTAAAAATAAATCAGTTTCATAATTTGTTGGAGCATCTTGAAGAATACAAGCCATTCTTTCTACTCCCATACCAGTATCAATATTCTTACTTGGTAATTCTTCATACTCTTCTCTAGCTACTCCCTCTTTAGCGTTATATTGACTGAAAACATTATTCCATATTTCTATATAACGATCATTTTCAATATCATCAGTCAAAAGTTTAATTCCTAATTTTTCTTTATCATACTTTTCACCACGATCATAAAAAATCTCACTATCAGGACCACTAGGACCTTCTCCAATTTCCCAATAATTACCTTCTAATTTAATAATATGACTTGGATCTACTCCTAAACTAACCCACAAATCATAAGCTTCTTGATCAGTAGGATAAATAGTCATATATAATTTATCTTTTGGAAATCCAAAATATTTTTCACTAGTCAAAAGTTCAAAAGCCCATGTTAAAGCTTCTTTTTTAAAATAATCTCCTACTGAAAAGTTACCTAACATTTGAAAAAAAGTATGATGTCTAGCAGTAAGACCAACATTTTCAATATCATTAGTACGAATACACTTTTGACAACTTGTCATTCTCCTATTTTGAGGAACAACTGATCCATCAAAATATTTCTTCAATGGTGTAACACCCGCATTAATCCAAAGTATACTTGGATCATCTTTAGGAATCAAAGAAGCACTTTCTACTTCTAAATGTCCTCTTTCAACAAAAAAGTCAATATAAGTTCTAATAATTTCTTCACTAGTCATTTTTCTCATTGTATTCACATCCTTAAATTTGTTTTAATATTTCTTCTAATCTTTTTTCATATTCTTCTAAACTACCATTATTAAAGATATAGTAATCGGCATAAGCAATCGGACCACCTTTATATAGATTTTCTATTTCTGACAAATCTCTTTCTCTAGCTTTATTATTATCAAAAGGTCTTTCGGGACGCTTAGCAATACGATCGTATCGAATATCTTTATCAGTAACAACACAAATTAATTTCAAATCCCCTTTTAAATTTTCCATCAAATACTTATACTCATACCAAGAATACAAACCATCCAAAACAACGTTCTTTGTTTTAGCTTCTTCTTCTATTTCTGGTAATAATAATTTAGCATAACATTCTGGACCATATTTTTTACGAAGATTCTCTCTAAAAATTCTTTCACTATCAGGTGTTCTTTCAATTCCTTCTTCTTGCATTTTTTTGTAAGTAACACCACCAAAATAAACTTTATGCCATCCCTCTTTTTCTAATATATCAGTAGCAACACTTTTTCCACTACCACACATTCCAACAATTGCAACTACTTTATTCATTAGGTATACCTTCCTTCAAATTGATTTTATTAATAATATCCTTAGCTATATCATAAAGATTAGTCTTTTCAGTATTTTCCACCTCAAAATCATAATCATGATACCCATCTAAAGCTACCTCAGTAATATCAGTTTGTTGTTTTAAACTTAAAGTACTTATATAATTCTTTCTAATAACACCAATTGACACTACATTATTGAATTTTTCCTTGATAACTTTAATCTCTTCAGGGAACCTAACATCAGGTACTAAAATAACATCTGCAAAATAAGAATAAATCTCAATATCCTCTATTTGCCTATCAATAAAGAAATTTTTTTTACCCAACTGACCCTTTATTACCTCTGAACTAATTTGTTGAAGTAGATCTCTAGGTTTATTTTCTTCTTGTATTTTTTCCCCAGTTATTTCTTCAATATAATGCTTTAAATATTTAGTATAAGGTGACATAACTACCTTTTTATTTTGTTTTCTATATTCTTCTTTTAAACATTCAGCTAAAATACTTTTACCACTTCTCGCCCGACCAGCAATCAAAATTATTAAAGGTTCTCTTTTTAAAAAATTCATTACTATGCTCCTATTCTATATGACTCTTGCGATATAACTATCATTTTACTTTTCACTTAACTTCCTTCAATTGAAACTTCTGTTTAACAAAAACAACAATCGTATAAATTATATTAGTATATATAATAGTCATCAAAATACTATGACTTAATATTTTTAACAAATTAGAAAAAGTGTAAACATCATATTTCAAAATATTTAAAAACAAAAATGAAATAATATGATAAAGGAAAATGCTAAGTAAATTACTTACACTTATAGTTATCCAATTATACGGAAAAAAGAAGTGAAAAGATTTACTAAAATAATATACAATAATGAATAAACATACATTTAAAATAAAAGTATTTGTATATACAATATCCATTATCAATCCAAATATAATTAAAATTAGAAAATATTTCTTCTTATTTTCAAAATAAGGATTTAAAATCAATAACGCGATTAAAACATAAATAGTTGAAAATATTGATAAATCTAAATAAGTATAACCTAAATAATTAGACATAATCCCTTGAATTAACAATGAAATTAATAAAACTATAATCGATAATGCTATCACTGTTGATCAGTCCTTTTCAATACAGTTACATAATTAATATCATCAAAATTAGCTGAAGGTTTAACATTGATAATTTTTGATAAATCATAAACATCTGTAACAATACTTTCTACTTTACCAATTAAAATACCACTTGGAAATACTCCACCTAAACCTGAAGTATAAACTAAATCACCAACATTAACAGTTTTAGTATTACTAATTCCTTCAACTTTTAAATAACCATCATCATAACTATAAGCATTAATTAATCCCGTTAAATTATTAGTACCATTAGTGATAGTAACTGATATTTTATTATTAGTATCATTAGTGGTTATTAATTTTACATCAGAAGAAAATGTTGATACATTAACAATCTTACCAATTAATCCTGTTGAATTAATAACTACCATCCCTTCTTCAATTCCATTATGACTTCCTTTATCAATAGTCAAATTGTTATACCAATATAAAGAATTTCTATTAACAACAGTAGCATTTAAATAATCATATTCGCTTAATACATGTTCAATATCTAATTCTTCCTTGATTTTACTAATTTCTTGCTTTAGTTCAATGTTTTCAGCTTCCAATGACTCTATTTTTTCGACATTAGATTTTAAAATTTTATTTTCTTCTAATACATCTCTTAAAGAAAAGAAATCATCAATCATAGTGCTAAAATTTTTAATTGGTAAATAAAATACTTTTTGTACTCCAACTACTGTATCTTTTACTAATGATTCAAAAGTATTCAACTTTTTATCAGATTTAATCATATAAGACAAAACTGCTACTACAATTACTATTAAAAAAACAATGATATATATATGCTTCTTTTGTGGTTTTCTTCTTTTTCTATTCATTGGAATCACCTTTCTAAATTATTATATAATAAAATAAGAAAAAATAAAAGAAAAAGCTTTACTATTTATTTTAGAAATTACTATTTTTACATTTTTTTTAACATTTTTAATTATTTTTCATAATTTATCATAGGTGAAGTCTTATGAGAAATAATTTTGGTAGGTTCTTAAGAAATTGCATTGGTTTTAAAATCTATATAGCTATTTTTTGTTTAATTATATTACCTATTATCACTTTATACCAATTAATCATTAGTTTGTTTATTCCTTGTTTTTATAATGTTTTGATATTATTAGTTCAATTTGTTTTATTAGTTGCCTTAAGTTTTTGGCTCTTCTTTTGTTAAAAATGCTTCATTTTATTTTACCTACTTAATCAAACTAAATTAGATAAAAAGGACTAATAGAATGTCAAAAATCTATTGTCCCTATATTTATTTTTTCTAAAAATATATTATTTTTTTATCAAAAGTTTATTATTCTCCTCATTCAATAAAGTAATAACTTCTACTTCCGTATTACAAATATCAAAATAATTATATATAGTATCATCATTAAATCTTTCTGAAATTAAATAATTTATAAAATCAAGAATTTTATTATAAAAATCATTATAATTATATAAGATTATCTTTTTAGGTTTTAAAACACTTCTATTTTCTTCTAAAATACTAAATAATTCTGATAAAGTTCCAGTTCCTCCAGGAAGAAAAAGAATAATATCAGCTCTATCATAAAGTTCTTTAGTCCGATCAAAAGTAGTATCTAAAACTACTTCTTTTGTGCTATTTAAATCTTTTAAATCGTCTTGATATTTTTCTATCGTATAAGAATATATTTCAGCACTAACTTTATTAAATTCTTCATAACATTTTCCCATCATTCCAACAGTACCAGCTCCAAAAGATAAATTATATCCTAAGTTAGCTAAAGTTCTAGAAATAGAACTAGCACAGTCTAAATAGATTGGTTTTATCTCTTCCCGCGAAGAAGAAGCAATAAATATGTTAAGTTTATTAGTATCATTTGCGCTTTTATAAGCATTAAAATTTTCTCTTACATCATCATTCATCGCTAACACATAAACCAAATTATGTAATCACTACATTTATTGGATACTCCTTCCTAAAACTTAAATTAATTTAAATATAACCTTTTAAATATTAACTTTAGCAAATTCTTCTAATAAATGTTTACTCTTTAAATATAAGCCTGAATATCGTTCATAATAATCATCAATAAAACTACTGAGCTCTTTTTTTATTGTATCATTAATATCAATTTTTGTTATTTTAGCTAAATCTACATAATAAAACATTCTAATTAAATGCATAGTCTTTAATTGGTAAATATTTTCATTTCCAACACAATCCTTACATAAATAACCACCTTTATAACTAGAAATCGTAACAATATCTGTCTTCTTTTGGCAATTTACGCAACAATCAACAACTGGTTTAATCCCCAAATATTGTAACATTTTTAATTCAATAATATTCGTTATAATTTGTTCATCATAACCTTCATTTATTTTAACCAATCCATTAATCAATAGATTATAAACGGTTTCTGTTTTATCATATCTATAAACTTGAGTAACTAACTCCAACAAAAAGACAGCATAATTCATTTTTAAAATATCTTTTCTAATAATTTTAAAAGAATCCTTTAAATCTACTTCTGTTAATAATGGTATACTTCCCTTATAATAATTTAAATAAAATATCCCATAAGTTAAAATATTAGAAGTAGTCGCTATTTTGCTTTTGGGATTTTTACTTCCTTTAGCTAAAACACCAATTAAACCTTCGTCACGAGTCAAAATATTAACAATTTTACTACTTTCTTTATAATCGACAGTACTAATTATAATACCTTCAATCTTCTTTATCATCTTCTATTATTTCTTCTTTCTCCTCTTGATAATTTTTATATTTTAAATAATATTCAATTTTACCTGTTTTTGCAAATAACAACCAAAGATCATTTCGATTCATTTTTATCACCATTATCATAATGTGATAAAATCAAATATTTTATACACATATTTTATGAATTAAAATCTTCATAACCTAATTGATTTAAAAATTGATCTTTTTCACGCCAATTATTTACAACTTTTACCCTTAAATCCAAATAGACTTTCTTATTTAATAATTCTTCTATGTCTTTTCTAGCTTCCATTCCAATTTTTTTAATCATACTTCCATTTTTACCAACTAATATTTTTTTTAAGTTTTCTCTATCAACAATAACTGAAGCACCAATACTAACATTATTTTTATCTTCACTAATATCTTCAACAATACAAGTAACTGAATGAGGTACTTCTTCCTTTGTTAAAAATAAAACTTTTTCTCTTATTAATTCAGAAATAGAAAACGTAGTACTCACATTAGTAATTGTATTATCATCAAAATATTTAATATCGTCTGTTAGATATTTAGAAACAGTTTTTATTAATTCATCAATATTTTTTTTCTTGAATGCTGACACCGGAATTATTTCTTTAAAATCATATAAGTCTTTATATTCTACTATTTTTGGTAAAATCATTTCATAAGGAATTTTATCTATTTTATTTAAAATCAATATTACTGGAACTTTAGTTTCTTTTAATTTTTCAATTATAAACTTATCTCCAGTACCTAACTTTTGAGTAACATCTGTTAAAAATAAAATTACATCTACATCATCTAAATTATAATAAGCTTGTTTGTTCAAAGCCTTACCTAATTTATTTTGTGGTTTATGAATACCTGGAGTATCTACAAATACAATTTGTAAATCATCTCCGTGATAAATACCTTGTATCATGTTTCTAGTAGTTTGCGCCGTACTAGATGTTATTGCCACTTTTCGACCAATAATGGCATTTAAAAGTGTACTTTTGCCAACATTTGGTCTACCAATTAAACTAACAAATCCACTTTTCATCTTAAATCCTCTTGCGAAAATGGATAAGGACATAATTCCTTTACCGAATATTCCTTTTCATCTCCATTTTTATTTACACTAATAACTGAGCAATCTAAATCCATAAATTCTTGTATTACTTGGCGGCAAGCAAAACAAGGCGTACCAAACTCACCACTTGATAACATGATATAAATTTTATCAAAGTCATTTTTTTTATAACCTGCTGCTACTGCACTTGCAATTGCATTTCTTTCAGCGCAAATACTTGTTCCATTAGCATTTTCAACATTAACACCACCAAATTCCTTTTCATCTTTCATAACAACAATTGCTGCCACTGGAAATTTATAATAAGGACTATATGCATTTTTTAATAAACTTTCTAATTTTTCTTTCATACTATCTTCCTCCTAACATTTCTAATATCTTTGGCAAAAAAATTATAATACCTATGATAACTGAAAACATACTCATCATAAATACCGCTCCAGCCGAAACATCTTTGGCGGCCTTAGCTAATTCTTTATAATCTTTAGTAACTAAATCGACACATCTTTCCATCGCTGTATTTACCATTTCTAAAGCTAATATCATTCCCATAACAAGAACTAAAATACACCATTCCATTAAACTAACTTTTAAAATAAAGCTTGCAATAGTAACCATAATAGCAACAAATATTTCAATTCTAAAATTTCTTTCGCGTTCAGCAGTATAATTAATACCATCTAAGGCATGTCCAACACTTTCAAAAAAACCAGATTTTCCTTGTCTTTTTAATATTTTTCTAATTTTTAGTCTACCTAGTAATTTCATATTTACTTAACAACTCCTCCTGTAGAGCAAACATTATTTTTTCATCTTCCTCTACCATATGATCATACCCTAACAAATGTAAAATGCCATGAGTTGCTAAAAAACAAACTTCTCTCATTTTAGAATGACCATAGATTTCAGCTTGTTCATAAGCTACTGGAATACATAAATAAATATCCCCCAGCATCCTTATCTCTGGATTTTTGAAGCCATCTCCATCTTCTAAAGCAAATGTTATTACATCTGTTTTTTTATCAACACCTCGATAATCTCGATTTAGATTATGAATTTCTTCTTCATCAACTAGAATTATATTAAAAATAGCTTTCTCTATTTCTAATTTTTTTGTAACATATTTAACATATTCTTCTAATATATCTAACTCTGATACATCTTGATTACTATTATTAATAATATCAAACATAACTTCACCTTCTCCTATGAATTAAGCCATTCAATTACCGGCCAATCAAATAAATAAACTATACTTATAATTAATATTAATATCACAAAAAAGTTAATGAAACCATCGGTTTTAAAAAATTTTGGTAATTTAACTTTAATTTTTTCAATTCCTCGATATAGAAAATACCCTAACATTCCACCTAAAGTATTCAAAATTACATCATCAATATCGAAAGTTCTTCCTATATTTAGTTGCACAAGTTCAATTGTTATAGTAACTAAAAATGTTAAAAAACAAACTGGTAATACTTTTTTACTTTTTAAATAATCAGCAGCAAAATAACCATAAGGTAAAAACAATAAAATATTTCCAATTATATTTCTTACGAATAAATAACTCCCCATTTCGTAGCGAAATATCTCCTTAAATGGAATATAATTTGATAATCCATAATTATGATCTTGTAAAGTAACTACTTCAAATAAGCACATTACATAAAGAATAAATAACAACATAAATACTTCTTTATAAAAACAAAATTTTTGATTATTCTTAATTAAGTATGCTATTCGAAGTGAACTTACTATTACTGTAATAATAATTATAATTGGCCAAACATCAGAAAAATAACTAGTTATTATGTTTTTTATTGTTGTCACCATCTTACCAACTCCTAAATATTCTTAATATCTTTCTTCTTGAAAATTATATAAGTCACAGTCCATAACACTATAAAATATCCTAATAATATTATAATAGAAAATCTAAAATTTATAAATGAATTAGCAGGCAATCTTCCAAATAAGTAATCTTGTAAATTCCAATTAAAGTTCACTAAATATTTCATAATTTCTAATTTATATTGACTAGCCAAATTTAAAATTGTTGAGCTAAACATATAAAATATTAAAGGCATTGTAATTGAAATTATCGTACTACTAAAAATCACACCTAAAAATATTGAAATAGTAATCAACATTAGCAAGAAAGGCATCCTAGCACCTATTCTAATTATCATATATTGAAATACTGAATATTCCACTAATTTGGCCTTATCAAAGTCATAAACCACCACTGGAATATTCAAACTTTCTAATCCAAAAATGATTCCACCAATAATTAACTGCATAGCAATCAACAATAATATACTAATTAGAACTACAATGATAGAAGTAAAATACTTACTCAATAATATTCTACCTCGAGAATAAGGTTTTATCAAGAGTAATTTTATGGTTCCATCACGAAACTCATCACAAATAATCACTCCACTAACTATTAAAACTAACATAACAATAAAGATTTCATAATCTTCTACAATCGTTCTTAGTTGAAAACTTAAATTATTTTGTTTATTAATATTCAATTTATTTTCAACAATATATTGAGAAATTTTAACTTCTGAAAGAGCTTCTTGATAATCAAATTTGTCTTGATAGCTTTTAATATCACCTAATTCTTCAAAGTATTTAACTGTCTTATAATTTTCTTGATAACTTTCTAAAGCGAGATTTAAATAACTATTATCTTCCTTAATATCATTATTTAAACGATAATTTAATATTTTTAAAGTTAATTCATTGTTTTTTATTTGTTCCTGTAAATCTAACTTTATTTTATCATCATTTTCATTTAAATATTGCTTCTTTAACTCATTTTGAATATCAACATTCTTTTTGATTTCCATATTCAAAAAATACTTATAATTATTTTCGTTCAATTTATTTAATACAACCTGATATTCTTCTTTTTTCTTCGTAAGTTCATCAATATTCTTTTCAATATATTGATAATAATTAATTTGATAAATAATATCATATAAATAGGTATTAACCTTATGATACTGCCAACTACTATTTGAAAAATTTTCCTTCAACTTTAAAATATCTAACTTCGTTTTAATCGTTATATACATTGTAACTTCATTTTGATTATCTTTATTATACTGTAACAATTCTTCTTCTAACTTTAACTTTTCTTCCTTTAAATTATCTAATTCCAAATACTTATAATTACCATTATCATCATAATCCCTATAATACAAAATATTATTTAAAAGACAAAATCCAAACATCAATCCCCATATAACATAAATACTTTTTTTCTTAAATATTTTCTTTAATTCTACTACAACTAACTTAATCATTAGAAATATCCTTAGTAACTTTTAGAAAAACATCTTCTAAAGAATTTACTTCCTTTTTAATTTCATAAATATCAACATCATTTAATAATAATGTTTTCAATATATTAGCTAGCTTATCTTTTGTCGTATTTATCTTTATATGGTTTTCATCAATAACTTCAAAATGATATAAAATCTCATGTAAATCTATTCTATTTACCTCTAATATATAATTTAAATTTGCCAATTTTTCTTTTATTTCGTCTATTTTTAAGTCTTGAACAATTTTTCCCTTTACTAAAATACATATCCTATTACAAAAGTTTTCAAGTTCACTTAAGATATGACTAGAAACTAAAATTGCCATATTTTCTTCTGAAGCCAACTTTTCCAATAATACTTTTAAATCCTTTATTCCCTCAGGATCTAAGCCATTCATAGGTTCATCTAAAATTAATACCTTAGGCCTATGAATAATAGCTTGGGCAATTCCTAATCTTTGTCTCATACCCAAAGAATATTTTTTTACTTTATCATGTATTCTATTTTCTAATCCAACCAATTTAGCAACTTCTAAAATTCTATCCTCTGACAATCCATATAACTTAGTACATATCTTTAAATTTTCATAGCCACTCATATACATATATAAATCAGGATTTTCAATAATTGCTCCAACATTAGAAATTGCTGAAACAAAATCTTTTCTTAAGTCATATCCCCCTATTTTAACACTACCACCATTAAAAAACTGTAATCCCAACATCAATTTAATCGTGGTAGTTTTTCCCGCACCATTCGGACCAATAAACCCTAAAATATCTCCTTGGCGCAGCAGCAATGACACATCATTTACAATAACATGATGTCCTATTTTTTTCCAAATATTATTACATTCCAATACAATATTATTAGACATATAGTCTCCTTTCATTGCATTGTCTTAATACCCAAAATAATTGTACTATAAATTTTATTATTTTAATAGTATTTTGAAAAAATAGCTAAAAAAATTAAAATTTACAAACAAAATACGAACATTAGCATCATTACTATTTAATTGAAACAAGTCTATTATCCAAAATGGAATATAGATATAAATTAACTTGTTTTTTAGTCTTAGATTGAATAAATTTTTGATAACCTTTTAATTGTTTCTTATAGGCATCATCAACTACATTTTTTAACTTATAATCAATTATATTAATATAATTATCATATTCTAACATCAAATCAATTACACCATGATACTCTACTCCCTTATCTTCATAAATAAATTCATATTCTTGATAAATAGTAGCCTTATCAACATCCTTCATAATAGGCTGGGAAATAAACTGCTTTATTAACTTTTTAATAAAATCATTAGCAATTATCTCTAAATTAGGATTTTTAAAATCAATAAATTCTAAATATTCATGAATTTCCGTACCAAACTTAATTGAAGAATATGTATCTTTATTTATTAATTCATTCATATTCTTAGAAAAAGTTGATTGTTCTTTCGTTTCATTTACTATATCTAATTCATGTATGTCTATTTTATCCGATACTTTATTCAATTTTTCTTTAAAATTACTTTGACCAACAATAGCATAATCTTTTGTTAAATTAACACTGGCTAAATCAATCATTTTATATTTTGAATTAATTCTAAATTCTATCGTATCTAACATATCAGCAAGTGTTCGATATTTATTCTTAACAGCATTATCCAATACTGTAACATTTGATATATCATACTCTTTATCATTAATTGGTTTAATTAAAATCATTTTTTCTCTCGCTCTAGTTAAAGCCACATAAAATAATCTAATCTTTTCACTAATTTCTTCACGTAAATATTTTTGACGCAATAACTCTTTATATATTGTTTGAGATATTCCCTCCTTAAAATAAGGTACTATTATTCCATAATCCTTATCAACTAAAAAACTTTCCTTTAAATCACTAATATTAAATTCTTTATACAAACCACTAAAATAACAAACTGGATATTCTAATCCCTTTGATTTGTGAATAGTCATTATTTTAACAGCATCACTACCATTATCAGGAACCTTATATTCCATCTTATAGCCGACATCTAATAATTTAACTAAATAATCAGAAAATTTTTCAATGTCGTATCCTAGATTTTCTAGATTAATACTTAACTCTCTTAACTTCGATATCTTCACGATACCATTATGAATGTTCCCTATTCTTAAATATGCCCCATAATAATTAAATTTTGTAATTATTACATCAAATAATTCATGAATAGTCATTGTATCTATTTCACGAGCAATTTCAAAACATTCCTTATATAGATCACTTTCAACAAAATTATTATTATAAAAATAATCAAATATAACACTATCATCGACTTGAAATAAGAAACTTCTCATTACACTAGTAAATAAATATTTAAATTCCGTATCAAATTCTTTTTTCTTTATTTTTACTATCAAATGAACTAAATTACTAAATACATGAATATCATCTTCTTCATTCATTTTTTCATCTTTTAATAAAGTAATTGGAATCTTAAAATAACTAAATATCTTTTTATATAAATCAAACGATGTAGCTCTATCCATAATAATAGAAAAATCCCCATATACAGCTGGACGTAAATTACCATTATCCTTATCAAATACTAAATAATTTTCTTTCATTTTCTTGACTATATCTTGAGCTATTATAAAAGCTTCTGTTTCTTCTTTAGTAAAACCTAACCCTTTATCATAAGCATATTGATATATTTCCATATCATTACTATGACCAACATCTTCTTTTAAATAAGCCTTATTTCCAAATATCATTTGATGACTAGTTAAATAATCAGCCCCACCGATATCATCATTCATAATTAAAGTAAAAATAGTATTTATATTATCTAAAACTTCTCCTCTCGAACGAAAATTCTTATTTAAATCAATTTTTCTATCAGTATTACTAATGCTATAAGTATCATATTTATCTTTAAATATATATGGATTAGCATTTCTAAAGCGATAAATAGATTGTTTAATATCTCCAACCATATAAACATTATGATTAGCAATCATCCCAATAAATTCTTCTTGTAAATCATTAGTATCTTGATATTCATCGATCATTATTTCTTTAAAATAATTTTTAAGTTCTTCTTGAACTTCTTTATTCTCTCTAACTACTTTAATGGCCATAATGGCAATATCATTAAATTCATAGCTATTATTGTCCTGCTTATATTTCATTACTCGATCAGTAAATTCTAAAATTAATTCAACAATAACTTTTACTGTCTGATAAGTAGATTTGATACTATCTAAAATTTCTTCTTCACTTTCATAAACGGCAAGTTCTTTAATTTCTTTGATAATTTCTGATATTTCCTTCTTTAAATTTTTTAATCCTTCATCACTACCTCTAGGAGCATTTGGTAACTTTAAATTTAATCTCGCTACTAAATCATTATAAGATTTGACTTCATATAAGATGCTAATACTTTCCTCTAATTTAGCTGAAAACTCGCCATCATAAGTACCTATTTCTTCTACCTTTCGCTTAATATCAGCAATACGTTCCAATATCAAATCAACATACATTTTTATATCATTTTTTATTTTATCCTCATTAAAATGCTTATCAAGATATTCTTCTAAGTATTCTTTTTTATTTGATAATAAATCTAATTTATTACTAATATTTAAAACATAATTTCTAATATCCGTATCATCTTTAGTACAAAAAGTTTTAATCATTTTTAAAAACAAAAGATGTTGTTGTTCATAGTACTCTAAAAATAATTCATCCATTATTTCATTTTTTTTAAGTTCTATCACATTAGAATCTATAATTCCTATATTTGGTGAAACATTAAGTAAATAATGATATCTTTTTACTATTGATAATGCAAAACTATCAAAAGTAGTTATATAAGAAGAATCTAATAAATTTAATTGTTCTTTTAATTCAGGAATTTTTTTGATTTTCTTTCTAATACGATCAGCCATCTCTCCTGCGGCTGCTTTTGTAAATGTTAAAATCAATAATTCATTTACATTTACCCCATCTTTTAATTTACGAATTACTCGCTCGGTTAAAACAGCTGTCTTTCCTGAACCAGCTCCCGCTGAAACAATAATATTTTTATTATCATCATATATAGCTTCCCATTGTTCATCAGTCCATGTTACATCAGCAGGCTTCTTCGGTATCATTTTCGTCCCCTCCTAAAAATTCCATATTTTTATATTCTTTTAAATTCTCTATATTTCCCTCAGTCAAGAAACAAATATCCTTAAATTTACAATACTTGCACCCTAGATTATTCATCCCTACTCTTTTTGGATTAATTTGAAATTGGCCCTTTAAAATATTATCTATTGCTTCATTTATCTTATTTTCCGTAATATTTTCTAATTTATCAATTTGTTCATCAGTTAATACCTTTTTACTAGCGAGCCCTTTAGAAGTAGTACGCATTCCTTTAATCATTTTACTCTCATAATATGAAGCATCGAACTTCTCTAAAATAGAAATATCCGAATTACTATAACCTTGTAACTTTAATTTATCTTCTTTTAAGGACTCATAAGTATGTTTATTATCTCTACTTATTTCATTGTTTAAAATTTTCTGTAAATAAAATCCCGCTATTCTAGCATTAGGAAATTTATTTCTAGCTAAATAAACATATACTGGTAATTGTAAATCTAACCCATAAATTATATTATTTAAATTTAAATCTGGATTTCCAGTTTTATAGTCAATAATAGAAATAATATCTTCATTGTCATTAGTCATCATTTTATCAATAAATCCTTTAAATATTATTTCCATATCACTACTACTTTTATCTATTTCTATTTTTTCTTCAAAATATGTTTTATCAAGAGAATTTACTTCATTCTGTTTCTTAATTGTTGCAATAATAAATTCTAAATCTTCTTCTAAAATACTTAAAAAGAATTTTTCTCTACTATTAAAAGAATAATTACATTTAGATAAATAATTATGATATTCTTGTTTTAAATTTATTTCTTTTTTTAATGCAATTGATAAAATATAATGAAATAAATTTCCTAAAACAGTATAAAAAGTTTCTTCAAAAATATTTAGTTTCAATACATTAGATAAATAATATCTAAATCTGCATTGATAATATGTATTCATCGCGCTATAAGAAAGTACCAATCTATTTTTCATATAGCTTTTTAATTTATCTTCATTTAACATTTTATAATCATTATTATAACTTCTATAACATAATTCTGGATAGTTAGAATATAATAATTCTAAATTTTCTTCTTTTTCACCATATTTTATAAAAGTATCAATTTTTTCTCCTAGCAATAATTGATTATGTAAATTTGAATAATTATAATCCATTTTTGGTTTATCAATCTCCAAACCTAAATCATCATTAAGACTAGATAAGTAATGGACACCTAATGAACTAGTCAACTTCGTTGTAATAATTAAATTTTTAGTATTTTTGATTCCTTTTAGCCACTTCAAATATGTTCTATGATTTAATTCATTAGTTGTCTCTAATCCTAATTTTTCTTTTAAAGTATCATTAAAATAAGATTCATCCTTATAAGTCTTAGGAATATCACCTTGATTAAAACCTAGAAGAAAAATATAATCACTATCTTTAGCGTTATATAAAGAATTAATAATTTCTATTTCTTCTTGATAATGAACAATACCAATAGAAGTATTTTTAAATTCTTCCTCTAAAAAACTTTTAACCTTTCTAAAAGATTCACTCCAAACATATTTATTTAATATTTGAATAATTTTATTATAAATTTCTAATACCCTAGGATTACTTAAAGAATAATTTTCTTCAATATATTTTAAAGCTAAAACACCATCATCATCTAAATGATTTAAAAAATCTTGTCCAATCTTAGTTGAATATAAATAATTATCTTGAAAACTAATCGGAATATGATACCAATTGAATATTCTCTTAATAATACTTAAATATTCACCACTCGCTCCACATAATTTTATTTGATTAAATGATATTCCTTGCTCCACTAATTTACAAATAGCTGAAGCAACATAAACAACCTCATCTTCAATCGTGTCAAATTCATAAATACATTTAGGTAAATAATTTTTATCTTCATTTTTAATTATTTCTACTTTACAAATATTCGATACATCACCAATCAGCTTTTCATCTAGTTTATCTAATAAATCACAATGATAAAAAATGACTGTCCTCGTTTTTAAATATTCAATAAAATTAGGAAAATATATAAGTAGTTTATTGTCTTTTAATTCGTTCTTTAAATCAATTATTTTTTTTATTTTAGAACTTCCAAAAGAATTATCTTCAACCTCATAGAGATGTGATAAATACATTTTAGCAACATCATATTGATAGCCATATTTCTTCATTAAATAATATACCGCATGATTATCATAATCAAAATAAAATTTCTTACGCATTTCCACTAAAGTAATAACTTTAATATTATTTAAAGACTGTCCTCGTAAATTCTTTAAAATATCTTTTTTTAATTCAGTCGGAACTACAATTATCGAATTTTCTATAAACTTTAAATCTCCCATTTACTTCATCATCCTTTACTTCACTACTCTTTGAAACATCTTTTTGCTATATTTAGAAATATCTTTTACTGAAGATATTTTATATTCACAACATATTTCCTTAAAAAAAGTTTGCATATCATTTTCTAATATTTTTATATTTGAAATATCAGTATCATTTAATCCTTCTCTAGCCTTCTGCCATGGTCTTGTCAAATGAGTCATTTCTTCTAATATTTTACCACTATAACAACCAAAACACTTAATAATAGCATCAATAAGTTGTCGTTTTTCTTCGTCTAATCCTTCTAAATCTCGATAATTAGCAAATTCATATGCGTCAATTACATGATAACTATAATAACTAAAACGATTATAAATCTCCGGATAAACTGGACCATGTACCCATGCTTCAGGATGCGATGATAAAATATTTTCATCTAATAACGCTAAAGAAAAACCTTCAATATAATATAAAATTTTTTGTAATGCCAAAGGAGTAGTATCTTCCATTTTAGCAATTATATGTTTAGAAATTAAATAAATTAACGAATTATCCTCTTCTAATTTTAATTCCATAATTTTACTTATTGCTTTTTTATAAGCTAAAGGGGTAATTAAATCCTTATTTTTTTCTAAATACCTAGCAAATTCTAAATAATTATTCTTTATCTCCATAAGTATTTTTGAATGAAATTGATCAGGTACTTGTCCTTCTAAATAGCGAATAATAGTCACTTCTCCCCATCCTAGCACCAATGACAATGGTTTTTTACCAATTTGATACTTTTCTAATATTTCTTCAATTTCCACTTTCGTAATAATCTTCTCCATATCTCTAACCTCTTAATCATTGTATATCACCAATTTATCTTTGTCAACACCATTTTAGTATCAAGTGATACTTTTTCTAACAAATACAAGTAATGTAAATTTTTACCATTTATCCTCAAAAAAAATACTCTAATTCTAATTTCATTTTCAATAATTATTTGATTAAAATACTTAAATATTCTTTTATCTTAATAGAAAAAAAAGAAATAATATTCATAAGAACCCCTATTATTTCTCTAAATTATTTCCTTTTATTTTGCTTGATTACCTCAACCTTTTCTTGTCTTAAACAAAGAAATTTCATTCTATGCTTACATTTAGGACATTTAACCTGTTGAATCCCCCTTCTAGAAGGAAGAGGTAATTTTAAAGTAGTCTTACATTTAGAACATTTCTTATAAACGAAGTAATCTCGATCTTTATAATTTCTTTTTAAATTATTAAATGGTTTTAAAAAACGAGATCTTAATTCTAAATACTTATCATTTTCTTTTCTTCTAGTATATATCTTTTTGGAGAAAAAACGATAAAACATAATAAATATTACTAATAATTCTAATATATTTAATATTCTAAAATTAAAGAATAAATTAATAATAAATAAACTAATATATAACTTAAATAAAAATTTATACAACTCATCTGGCCCATATCTACCAATCATAAATCTTTGTAATTTATATACCCATTTCATTAAAATCTTTCCTTTCTATTAAAATATATAAAAGCCATATATAAAGCCACATATAGCCCCTATTATATGACTTAAGTGTGATATATTATCCTTCTTAAATAAACCATCCTTAAATTCAGTCACAATATAAAATATAAATATTAATATCAAAGTAAGAGGTATTTTACCACTTTCTATATTAACTAAAGAACTAAGAAGTATTAGCATATAAACAATTCCACTAGCCCCTAAAATTTGTTTCTTACTAATAATTATATTAATTAAAGCCGTAACAAAGCCCGTAATTAAAATCATTATTAATAAATTAATACTCCCATACTTTTCCTCAATCATCGGCCCTATTAATAAAATATATAGAAAATTATTCTTAAAATGATTCCAATTACTATGACCTAATATATGAGTAAACATTCTAATATAAGTAATAGGATTAAAAATAGAACCTCTACCTGTCATAAATAACTTATTACTTTTTCCCTTAGTAAGATGACTAAGCCATAACACTAATAAAGAGATAAAAAAATAAGACAAAATAACAACTGCATTATATTGAAAATATTTTAAATATTCCACTTCTACCACACCTTCTTTACTTCACTCCAAAAACATTATACCTTAAATCCCTATAAAAGAAAAGGTATAACTAATTATTCAATAACAATATTATTTAGTTAAAATACTTAAAACATTTTCTTGCCTTATAGATAGATTATTATAATTAAGTACTTTACAATAAGATAAGAAAAACTTTTACTACTCTTGATTAAAAAGATGCAATCTAGTATAATTAACAATAGGGTGATAAGATGAACAATAACACAAATCCTAATACTAATTCTAATCTAAGTTTTAATCAATTACATCAAAAATACAAACAAAATAATTCAAATAATAATTATATAGACAGCCCTATCACTATCAACGATATTCCAATTAAAGAAGAACTTTTATTAAAGAAAGTAAAAAAAACTTCCAAAAAGAAAAAAAAGAAAACTAACAAAACCATCCTAATCATACTACTTATCTTCTTTTTAACCATTTTTATATTTTGTACTATAAAATTAATCGAATGGAACCAAGATAATAAAAATACTAATGATACCATCGACAACATTAATGAAATAACTTTAGTCGAAGAATTAGTCGATAATGATAACACTAAATTAATTAACGAACCCAAAACTCAAGAAAGTGATTACTGGTATTATATTAAATTTCCTCTAATTCAAGTTAATTTTAATGAATTAAAAGAAAAAAATACTGATACCATTGCTTGGATTCAAGTAAATAATACTAATATTAATTATCCTATAGTTCAAACTGATAATAACGATTTTTATTTAAACCATTCTTACGACAAATCAACTAATGAAGCCGGTTGGGTATTTACCGATTATCGTAACAATTCAAATTTTACTGATAAAAATACTATCATTTACGCTCATAGTCGTCTCGATAAAACAATGTTTGGATCTTTAAGTAAAACCTTAAAACCATCATGGTATCAAAATAAAGAAAATCACATTATAAAAATATCTACTCCAACCGAAAATAGTTTATGGCAAATATTTTCCGTTTATACAATTAAAGAAGAAAATTATTATATAACCACTAACTTTGAAAACGATAATACTTATACCGAATTTTTAAATACCATTAAAGATAGAAGTAAATATAACTTTAATACTACCTTAAATACTAATGATACCATTATAACATTAAGTACTTGCTATTCAGATACCGAAAGAACAGTAGTACATGCTAAAAAGATTAAGCAATCCACTCGTGATTCTTAATCTTTTTCTTTATTAATTGCCACAAACAACAAAGACATACCACTCCAAGAGTAATATGTCATCTATCTTTTAATTATCCATTAATTTGTTTCATTACTTCATCAGCAAAGTTTTCTTCTCTCTTTTCAATACCTTCTCCAACTTCATAACGAACAAAATTTATAATACTACTATTTTTGCTTTCTACATATTTAGAAACTTTCATTTTGTTTTCTTTAATAAATCCTTGATCTACTAAACAAACTTCTTCGTAATATTTATTTAATCTACCGTTTACAATCATCGGTAATTTCTTTTCATCTAAACCTTCATTTTCTGCTTGTTCCATAAGAATAGCTCTTTCTTTTTCAACTACCTCTGTTGGAACTTCATCACGATTTAGATATCGTGGCTTCATCGCAGCGGCTTGCATTGCAATATCCTTAGCAAGTTCTTCATCGCTACCTTCCATTACTGTTAAAGTAACAATCTTTCCACCCATGTGAGAATATGTACCAAATACTTGAGTTTCTTCCTTAGTGATTTTTTCAAATCTTCTTAAAGTTAATTTTTCTCCGATTGTTGCTACTTTTTCAGTAATTACTTCAGATACAGCTTTTCCTTCTATCTCAAGTTTTAATGCATCATCTATTGTAGCAACGTCATTTGCTAAAATTACATCAGCTAAAGCATTTACTAATTCCTTAAATTCTTCATTTTTAGCAACGAAATCTGTTTCAGAATTTACTTCTACTAGAACCGCTTTATTTCCCTCAATTTTAGCAATAGCTAAACCCTCAGCAGCAATACGAGATGCTTTTTTAGCGGCTTTAGAAATACCTTTTTCTCTTAACCAATTAATAGCCTCATCCATATTACCATTAGTAGCCTCTAATGCTTTTTTACAATCTAACATTCCAGCACCACTAGCTTCTCTCAAACTTTTTACCATACTTGCACTAATCATAAATACACATCCTATTCTCTTATTTTAAAACTTCAATTAATTCTTCTTTTTTCATTTTAGAATAACCTTTGATTTCCTTTTTCTTAGCTAACTCTCTTAACTCATTTACTGTTAAAATAGTTAAATCTAATTTAGGCTCAACGATTTCTTCTTTAGCGGGCTTTTCTACAACTTTATCAGTTCTTTTTTCTTTCTTTTCAAAATTTCTTCCTTCGAATTTTTTTCCTTTATTTTCTTGTCTAGCATTTTTTCTAGTTTCATCTTCAGTTACATAGTCAACGATAGTTCCACCTTTAACTTCGATAATTGCATTTGTTAAAGCTCCAAGTACTACTTTAATAGCTCTAACAGCATCATCATTACCAGGTATTACATAATCAACCATATCTGGATCACAATTAGTGTCAATAATTCCAAATACAGGAATACCTAATCTTTTAGCTTCACGAATTGCATTCTCCTCTTTCATAGAGTCAACAATAATTAAAGCTTGTGGTAATTTGGTCATTTCACGAATTCCACATAAGTTTTTATTTAACTTTTCATATTCTTTCTTAAGACCAATTACTTCTTTTTTAGGTAATTTTTCGAACGTTCCATCAGCTTCCATCTTTTCAATTTCATCTAATCTTTTAACTCTTCTTCTAATAGTTTTGAAGTTAGTTAAAGTTCCACCTAACCAACGCTCTGTCATGTAATACATACCACTACGTGTAGCTTCTTCACGACATACTTCGCTAGCTTGTTTCTTTGTACCAACGTAAAGAACATTTCCTCCATCTTGTACAATTTTAGTTAAAGCTGCATAAGCTTCTTCCATTTTTTCTACAGTTTTTTGTAAATCGATAATATAAATATCATCACGAGAGTTGTAGATATACTCTTTCATTTTCGGATTCCATCTTTTAGTCTGATGACCAAAGTGAACTCCAGCTTCTAATAAGTAGCTCATTGATACTACTGCCATAATTAATTCCTCCTTTGTTTTGCTTCCAAATACTTCTTCTTTATTTCTTCACTTAAAATTATTTAAGCACTAGAAGATATAAATCAGTATTTGTGAATATTTCTTTTGAAAAGCCATAATTATCTTATCATAAATTATTAACTGATACAAGCATTTTTTTCTTTTTTTAGAAAAATACTTACCTATACTTGTTGCTAGTAATACTTTTTCTTCTAGCTTTAATTACTAACCTAAAATAAATAAGATAATAAATTAACTAAAACACATAGAATAATCCCTATAATTAATGGTAAAAAGAATGCTAAAAAAGTGTAAAACCAACTATTAGTCTCTTTTTTTATAGTAAGTATTGTTGTTGAACAAGGAAAATGAAATAACGTAAATATCAAAAATGATATCGCGGTTGTAATTGTCCACCCATTATCTATTAATATTCCCTTTAAAGAGCTTAAACTTTCATAATTAGTTAAAGTATCCGTACCTAAATAAGTCATTAATAATATTGGCATAACTATTTCATTAGCAGGAAACCCAAGTAAGAAGGCTAATAAAATTACCCCATCTAAGCCCATTAATTGGCCTAACGGCTCTAAAAAATTGCTACACCACATTAATAAAGTTGTATTCCCTATTGTTATATTAGTAATAAGATAAATAAGTATTCCAGCCGGGGCTGCTACTGAAATAGCCCTACCTAATACAAATAAAGTTCGATCCATTATACTGCTAACAATTACTTTACCTATTCTAATTTTTCGATAATCAGATAATTCTAAGATAAAAGGTGTTTTATCACCTTTAAGTATTGTTTTAGATAATAGCTTATTAGTTATAAAAGTAACTACAATTCCTAATAAAATTATTAGTACCAAAATAAGTGCACATAAAGCACTAGATAATATCCCTCTACTACCACCTATAAAGAACATCGTTATAATAGCAATCATTGTCGGATATCTACCATTACATGGCATAAAACTATTTGTAAGGATTGCTAATAATCTTTCTCTTTTGGAATCAATTATCCGACAACCAGTAACCCCAACTGCATTACAACCTATCCCCATACACATCGTTAAAGCCTGCTTACCACATGAATCACACTTTGAAAAAGCCCTATCCATATTAAAAGCAATTCTAGGTAATAAACCTATATCCTCCATTATCGTAAACAAAGGAAAAAATATCAACATCGGCGGTAACATAACACTAACAACCCAAGAAGTAGTTTTATATAACCCATATACCAACACATTAGTAATACCAACAGGTAAAAAACTTAAAAACGCATACAATGGTTCTTCGAAGCCAAATAACAAATTAGAAAGCCATTCTGATGGATAATTACTACCTACAATAGTAAGCCAAAAGATAAAGAATAACATTACCAACATAATTGGTATCCCCGTCACTTTATTAGTCAAAATCTTATCAATTTTTCTTTCTCTTTTTAAGTATTTTTTACTACCTACCTTAACTACTCTCGCACTTATTTCATGGCACTTTTTGACAATATTACTAGCAAAAAGTACTTCATCATCATGTTTCCAAATATAAGGCTTATCTTTAATACTAGTATTTAAAACAAAATTTTCTATTACTTCTTTTAATTCTTTTATTCCCCTTTTATATGTAGCACTTGCTCCTATAACTGGTACCCCTAATATTGAAGATAACTTTTCTAAATCAATCGAAATATCTTTCTTCATAGCCTCATCCATTAAGTTAACAACTACTATAACATTAGATGTAATATCTAATATTTGTAAAACTAAATTTAAGCTCCTCTCTAAAGCAACAGCATTACAAATAACTACAGTTACATCAACAGTATTTTGACAAATAAAATCCCTAGCTATCTCTTCCTCTTTAGAATGGGCGACTAATGAATAAGTACCTGGTAAGTCATATACCTCATAAGTATTTTTATTATACATATATTTAGCATAAGCATTTTCAACGGTTTTCCCAGCCCAATTCCCAGTATGCTGATTACTTTTCGTTAAAATATTAAAAATAGTACTTTTACCTACATTTGGGTTCCCCGCCAAGGCTATTTTATACTTACTCATACTCAACAAATACCCCCTTTACATCTTTATCTCTAATCGCCATCGTAGTCCCCATAATCGAATAAGCACTAATTCCTCCGAAAGGACTTACTAACACTTTCTTGATAATAGCACCAGGAATTATGCCAATATCCAAAAGCCGCCTTAACATATTTCCCTCTATATCTAATTTTAATATTCTACATCTCTTATTGATACTCACTTTATCTAAACTAATCATCAAAACACTCCCTTATAGTAATATATTCTAAGGATAAAGATAAGTACCTACCTAAATTAGTTAATAATAAAAGAATGACTTTATCGCCATTCCATAATTTTAAGTTCTTATTTGTTAAATTAAGAACAAAGGTCAAAAATAAAATTTAATAGAATTTTATTTTTGACGTATCTTACCTCACGGTAAGATTTTTCTGCTTCATTGACCCTGTAACCAGACTTCGACAAGAGACTTAAAATCCGACAGTCGCTGCCGTACTAAATAACCGCTAATATCTAGCAGAAAAATTTGTTCGTTCTTTTATTTAGGCAAAATTATTAAAATGTATTTTTAATCCTTCAAACATTATATTTATACTGGCATTTAAATCTCTATCCATTCGATTATTACAATTACAACACTTATATACCCTTTCATTTAAATTTTTATATTTTGCATCGATATTTCCGCATACACTACAAGTCTGAGTTGATGGATAATAGGTATCTATTTGATGAAAATATTTACCTTTATTTTTAGCTTTATATTGTAATTGTCTAATAATTTCATAAAATGAAGCGTCTTGAATGTTTTTGGATAGTTTATTATTTTGTAACATATTTTTAGTATTTAATTTTTCGGTTACTATAATGTCATTATTATCAGTTATTTGTTTGGTGATTTTATGCAAATAATAGTTCCTAGCATTTTTTAATTTTCCATATAAAATTGCTAATTGATGTTTACATTTATAATAATTTTTACTTTTTTTAACTTTTCTAGCAAGACTTTTTTGTAGTCTTTTAATTCTTTTTTCATATTTTAAAATATATTTATTATTATCAACTATTGTACCATCTGATAATGTTATTAGCTTCTTTATTCCTAAATCAAGACCAATAATATTTTTAGGTATTACATAATTATTAGATATAGATGGTATTTCAAATACTACAGAGACATAGTATTTGCCGTTTGGTTCTCTTGAAATGGTAGCATTGATAATTCTTCCATTCTTTTCTTTTAAATTACGATATCCTTTAATATTTACCCATTTTAGTTTAGGTAATTTTATTTGTTTATTCTTTAAATCAATTTCAATATTGCAATATTCTTTTGTTTTATATTTTCTATAAACAGCGCTTGTATTATATGAATTTTTAGAAAATTTATTTTTATAATTGGGATAACCGCCTTGTTTGTTAAAATATCTTTTAAAGGCATCTTCTAGATTAAATAAAGTTTTCCTAATTATAATGCTATCAGCCTCGGTTAAAAAAGGATATTCTTGTTTTAAATAATTTACATAATGACTTATATAAGCCTTAGCATTCAAATATTTATGTTCTTTAATATAAGTTAAATAGTAATTATAGACAAATCTTTACAAATCAAAATTTTTATTAATAAGTACTTTTTGTTCTTGATTTGGATATAGTCTAAATTTATAAGCTTTGTACATATTCTAACTACCACCTCTATTACTCTTTTCAAGAGTATCATTCCTGAATAGTTTATGTCAATATATTTTTGCAAACTTTTGTTTGTTATTAATTAACAAAAATAAGAGAAATTTCCTCTTATACATTTATGTTGAATTCAACATAAATATAAAAAAAACTAAATTTAACATACTAAATCTAGTTTTATCAATTCATATTATTTAATTTCTATTGTTTGTTTTGATGATTTTTCTTCTTCCTTTTTAGGCATTATGATATTTAAGATTCCATTTTCAAAATTAGCGTCTATTCTCTCTTTATCAATACCACCTATATAAAAAGATCTTTGATATTTACCATAATTTCTCTCTTTACGAATATAATTCTTATTTTCATCTTCTTCTGTATTTTCAACATTCTTTTCTGCTGTAATAGTTAAATAATCATTATCATCAATCTCAATATTAATATCTTCTTTAGTAAATCCTGGAATATCCATTTCTAAATAATAAGTATTATCCTTTTCGTAGATATCACATCTCATTTTTCCAAAATTATTTTCTTTAGTCGTTGGAAAGAAAAAATCATCAAATACATCATCTAAATAAATTTTATTTGGCATCATTCTTGGAATCATTGCCATATTATCATCCCTTTCATAACTTAATTATATCACTGTTTTAGCAATTGTCAATAGAGATTGCTAAAAAAATTAAAAATAAGAAGTCAAGTACTTAATCTTCCTCAACTTCTATTACTAATATTTACAAATAAACTAATTTTATCCCCAAATTATGGTTTAAATATTATTTTAACTGCCGCATCCTTACCACTAGTAAGTCTTTCAAATGATTCTTGAGCGGCCTCTAATGGTACTAAATCATCAATATACTTAGTAACATTAATCTTCTTTTCTGCAATTAATTTAATACATTCATCAAATTCTGCTGGTGTATAAGCAATAGCTCCTTGAATTGTAACTTCTTTCATTACTCCTACTACTAGTGGCACTGTAATAGGTTCAGCTGAAACCCCAACTAGTACAATTGTTCCTCCTGGTTTAACTGTCATTAAAGCTTCACTAACAGCTGAAGCATTACCACAGCATTCAATTACTTTATCAAATCCTCCATTAGTCTTCATCATTAATTTAGGAATAGTATCCTCTTTAAGAGCGTCATAATACTCATTAATCTTACCATAATTAACTGCTTTTCTTCCACGTTTTTTATTGGTTTCTACTATCGCAATATAGCCTGCTCCCGCTAATCTAGCAAATTCAGCTGCCATAAGACCAATAATACCTCCACCAACTATTAAAACGCTATCCCCTATTTTAATATTAGCTAAATTAATTGCGTGTAATGACACTGCCGAAGGCTCCACCATACAGGCTGCATCATAACTAACATTACCAGGAATTTTTCTTACCATATCTGGTCTACAACTTGTATATTCAGCAAAACCTCCTGGATTAGTCAAAGCAAGACCTACAGCTTCACTCCATGTATCAGCACAATATTGAACATTACCACTATGACAAGCTTCACATTTTCCACATGGAGAAATAGGTAATCCAGTAACTCTATCTCCCTTAACTAAATCTTTTCTTGAACCTGGATCTACTACTATTCCCGCAAACTCATGACCCATAACTAAACCAACTGGTGCCCCCATATCCCAATTATGAATATCCGATCCACATATACCTGCTGACTTTACCTCTATAACAACACTTCCGTCTTTAGAAATAGGAATATCTTTGTCTTTCAAAACTAAACTTTTTTTACCTGAAATTGACACACATTTCATTTTACATCCTCCTACCATCATTTTCTATTTCTTTAAGAAAAATACTTATAAGTACTTTTCAACTTAACAATCTTTAAACCTAAACTAATATCACCCAGCCCTACTAGATTTCCTAGAAGTCTTAACCTCATTAGCAATAATTTGTTGACTTAAAAAATCACTAAATTCATTAGCCAACTCTTCATCAGATAATTTCTCTAAATTTTTATAATTATACCTAAAATCATCAAAACGATAACTAGATAAATACATTTGTACCAAGATCTTACCATCACGATGATTAACCATCTCATGTAATTTTTGCCTTAAATTAGCCGAAAAAATACCATAATCTTTCTGTTCAATAAATTTCCTTACAGCACCAACTAAAGTTTCATAACCATAAATATCATTAGTAGATATTGTAGCTATACTAGCCTGTTCAAATATTTGCATTTTATTTTTTAATTGCTTATCCCTTAACACTAAATCATTAAAATAATATATAATAGTACTCAAATCATCTCGAGAAAATTGTTTATCATCACTATAAATTCTTAAAAAGTACTGTAATTTTTGTTTACCAATTTTATCAATTTTTTCTCGAATATTATTATCCCTCGTAAACCCTTTAGAATTTTCTTCAAATATAAAATTACCAATAGCGTCAAAAGTAAACTGAAAACCATATTTTTTTATATTTTCACTAACTATTATATCAATATCTCTTTTATCTCGATTATCAATAAAATCATTATAATTAGACACAACAACCCCTTTACTATTAATAACACCACCAATTATTTCAATTTCCTTTTTCTTACTATTATTAGCTTCTCGAACTGCTTCCTTTCTTTTTTTTCTTTTTTCAAGCTTAGCGTCATATTGTTTCTTACTCTCTTCATTACAAAGCTTATTTTCCATATCAGAAACAAAACCAACCATATTCATAAAATCAATTTGATAATCCTTAGGTACATATTCCATATAATCAGTATTAAATAAAATTGTAAATTTTCTCATCGATAATATCCTAGATATCTCATCAGCTTTTCTATCTCTAGGAAGTTCAAAGATATTATAATAATCTAAATCATAATTATTTTTACATCGTCGATAATTATCAATATAATGTAATACCTCTTCAAAATTTCCTAACCACTTTTTCTTCATTCTAGAATCATACCATTCTTTCTTTTCTTTATTACATAAAGTCTTCTCCATCTCTAAAAATAAGTTAGTTAAATTAAGAAAAGTATTTTGATAATTAATAGGAACTTTTTCCTTATATTTAGGATTAAATAGCGCTTTTATACTATTTTCCTCTAACAACTTAGTAATTTCTTCAGCCGTTTCATTTCTAGGTAACTCAAATATTTTATAATAATCTAAATCTCTATTTGCATAACAATGTCGATAATTATTAATATAATGTAAAATCAATTCCCATTTCTTTTGCCATTCTTCTGTCAATTTTTTATCGTATCGTTCCTTATTAACACTATTACAAAGTGTATTCTCCATATCACGAACTAATTCTGTTAAAATTTTAAAATCAGTCTGATAATCTTTAGGAATATACTTTTCTAAATCAGGATGAAATAAAACTGTAAATCTATTATCTTTTATAGCTTTAGCAATATCACTAGAAACCATTTCTTTAGAAAGTTCAAATATTTGATAATAATCTAAATCTTTACTCTTATAACATTCACGATAATTTTCAATATAATGTAAAATTTTTAACCACTTATCACCCATGACTCTCCTCCTATTTTCTTAAGTATATCATAAAAATTAATAAACAACCCCATAAAAAAGAAAAGTTTACATTTTTTACTAAACTTCTCTTTAAATTTTACACTAAAATACTTAATAAGTAATTTAATCTAATTAAATATTATTACTAACAAAAATTAATCTTCTAACTTTACTATTATTTCTTCCCATTCTTGCATCTTATTACTAATTAACATCTCTATCTCTTTAATCTTTAACTCTACTTCTCTAGCCCTATTAATATCCATATACACTTCCTCTTTAAGCATTTCTTTATGATATAAATCTTTTTCTTCTTCTAACTTTTGAATTTCATTTTCTAACTTTACTGCTTGTCTTTCTAACTTAGACTTTTCCTTAAAATCATTGGTATACTTTTTCTTAACCTTGCTACTTCTACCACTTTGATTGCTAATTTCTTCTTGAACCATAGATTCTCTCTTGCTTAAATAATAATTATAATCTCCCTTATAATAATTAGCTTTACCACCTTCAAAGACCAACAAATTAGTAGCAATCTTTCTAACAAAATATCTATCATGCGATACAAAGATAACTGTCCCTTTATATTGCAATAATAATTTTTCTATCGTCTCTTTACCTATAATATCTAAATGATTTGTAGGTTCATCTAATATCAACACGTTAGGTTGATGTCTCATAATTTTACAAAGTAACAACTTTACTTTTTGACCACCTGATAAACTACTTACATTCTGAAATACCATATCACCATAAAATTCAAAAGACCCCAACATATTTCGAAGTTCTCCTACCTCTACCAAAGGAAATTCCTTTTGCATAACCTCTAAAACAGTATCTTCTCCATTAAGAGATTCAACATTTTGATCAAAATAACCAATTTCTACTCTATTCCCCCAAGTATATTTTCCACCTAACTTAGGTATAATCCCCATTACTGTTTTCAAAAAAGTTGATTTCCCCGTACCATTCTCACCAATGATACCTAATCTTTCTCCTCTTTCTAAACCAAAATCAACACTCCCCAACACTTTTTCATAGCCGACTTTTAATTCCTTAACCTTCAATACATCACGATAGCTTTCTACTACTGGATTAAAATTACTCATAAAAGTCCTATTATCCCCCTTTTTAGGATTATCAATTTTAACCATTCTTTCAATCTGTTTTAACTTGCTAAGTGCCATACTAGCCTTAGATGGCTTATACCTAAATCTATCCGCGATTTTTCTAAGTCTTTCTATCTCTTTTTGCTGTCTCTCAAAATCTTGTAAATTCTTTTCATAATTAATTATCTTTTGTTTCTCATAATAAGAATAATTACCTGAATACTTAACTAAACTACCATATTCAATCTCATAAGTAATATTACAAACTGTATCTAAAAACATTCTATCATGTGATACCACTACTAACATTTTAGGATAATTTTCTAAATACTTCTCTAACCACTCAATTGCCACTACATCCAAATGATTAGTAGGTTCATCTAACAATAACAAATCCGGTTTACTAAGCACTAATCTCAAAAAAGCTATCTTTGTCCTTTGACCATAAGAAAATTCTTTTATTAATTTATTTTTATCACTATCATCAAAACCAAACTTCTTAATAGCAGTCTCATATTCCTTCTTATATTCATAGCCACCAATCATTTGATAATGTAAATATAAATCTTGATACTTATTTAATAACTTCTCATCATACTTAATCGACAACTCTTTCTCTAGTTTTTCTAACCTTTTCTCCACCTCTAAAATATTATCATAAGCCTTCAAGATTTCATCAAGCATCGTAATATCTTCATCCATAATCGCATCTTGTCTAATATAACCAATACTATCAATCCCTAAACTAGTAACAACTAAATCCTCTTCAGCTAATCCCTTCTCAAACTCTAAATCTCCATTTATAGCCCTGAGTAATGTTGTCTTCCCACAACCATTCCTTCCAACCATCGCCACATGTTCCTTATTCTTAACCTCAAAATTAATCTCTTCTAAAATAGTCTTATTACCTAAAGTAATTGCCCCATTACTAATCTTATACAACATCAAGTATCCCTGCTTTCTATTAACATATACAAAAAATACTTATAAATAACTTCCCTATAAGCATTTTTATTCAAACAAATTATTAACTTTTCCTTTTACCAAATAAAGAAACAAACTCTTCCTTTTTTACATCCTTAAAACAATTTAATAACATAATAATAAAATCTTTTAACATTTTTCTATCATCATTACTCATATCTTTAGATTCAGATATTAAATGTAAAATCAATTTCTTATTATCCATAATATCAATAAGATTATCTATATTAGCCCTTTCAAAAATATCAAATAAAGAAAAAACAAAACGCTTTCTTTCCTCTAAATTATAACGATCTAACCATACAATTAGTTGCTCATCTAAAGCCTTACTAAAAGGATCTAATTCACCTTTCATAAAAGCCTTATCCCTAACTACCCATGCATGCAAATTATGAGCCCATAATCCCTTTTTAGCAGCTCTTACTACAACATAATCATCTCTATGTCTAAGTAACAAACCAACTATAGAATAATTAGGAACAATATGAACTAATTTATTCTTAACATTATCATAATATTTAGAATCTATTTGCTCCTTTAAAAGTCCAGGTCCATCATTATTATAAATTTTAACTATCCTGTCTCTTACCCAAAAATTAGCATACATTCCAGCAACTAATGCTAAATTACCACCTTTAGAGTGTCCACCTAAAATAATTTCTTTTCTTCTAAAGAAAAAGTTTTTATTAACATAATCAATTGCACGCCTTTGTGATGGAACAGGAAACATATAACTAAGCATAAAATCTTCTTTCCAACCACTAACTAAATGATCTGTCCCCTCAAAAGAGACATAAACCAACTTCGAATTTATCTCAATTGTAAGCGCTGAAAACTGTTGTTCTTCTCCCGGTTCATAAATATAATTATATAAATATAAATCTCCATATCTTCTAGTATCCTTAAGATATCTCAACATCTTAACAGAATTCCTAATTGCCAACATATTCTTTTCTTTTGTTGGATGTAACTCAAAATACTTATCAGCCGCTTCTCTTATTGTCAATTTATTATACCTATTAGGAGAAACTATTCCATTTAAATCAATATATGATAAAGAGGCAAAAACAGCATTATCCACCTCATTAAAAGGAACTTCATTAAAAGAATAATATCCATATTTATCAATATAACTATTTATATTCATTTAAATATTCCTCCGTTTCAACCATATTATAACAAATTAACTAAAATAATACTATCAAGAACCTAACAAATTTATCTTAATTAACAAAATCTGTAAACTAAAAAACTGACATAAAATGACAACCACTTATTACCAAAATGTCAGTTCACAAAATCACTTATTCATCTTCAACCTATTTTTTGCTCTTATCTCTTCATTTCTTTTTACCCTAGCTAATCTTCTTTGCAACCTTTGTTGCTCTATTTTCTCTCTTTTAGCTAATTCCCTAACTTGCTCTTCCTTAAACTTTTCTCTTTCTAAAAAACTAGAATCCAACATATCTCTTCTTATACTCAAAAGATTAACTAATCTTTGTCCTAATTCCTGTTCTTCATCAGTCCAATAATTTACACTCTTTACAAAATCTTCAACCCTCATCATTTGTCTTGGATTTTCCTTATCTTCTAAAAAGTAATCAACTATTCCCATCAAATCTTTATTACCATTATCTTTCAAATAAGTATTATATAATTCTTTAATTCCCCTAATACTATTATCCATACCATAAATCATTGGAATATCTAAATTAAGAGCAAACTCTTTAGCAAACAAATATCCTCTTTTAGCCCCATATCCTTGTCTTCCTCTTAAAATTATACGATACAATATACAATTCAATAATTCTTCTTTAAAATACTTATCATTCTCATAATTTTGAATAATTGTCTCAACTTCATAAATAGAACCAGTCCAAGGTTTCAAACCATTATCTTTTAACAATTTTAATACATCTTTAATATGCATTCCAACAAGATTAAATTCATTATTACCTATGTATAACGTTGTATCAAATGAAAGATATCTTCTATCATCATTTTTAACCTTCCCCTCATTATCAATACATAAACTTAAACTTCGATATGAAGAAAACTTAAATTCAGGTGATTGATAATTTATATGCATATTCTTAGGATACCTAGGCTTCTTCAAATATTCTCTTTCATATACAGGCAAAGACCTAACAAAAGCATTAGTACTATAAAATTCATTCCAATTTAATAATTCCAACATTTCATTATCTTCTACTACATCTTTCAAAAGCTCATTATTACGAAACATAACTTCATTAACATCTTGTTCCCAATAATCACCACTTAATAACTTATCAATCTCATAATCAGGATATCTAAGTTCATACCAAACTGCCATCTTTTCAATAAAATACCTAATCTTATTTTTTTCTTCATCCTTAGCCCAATCAGTTAAATGAGTAAATTCCACTATATTATTTAAATACCAATCTAAAAAATCCTCTATCTTTTGTCCTAAATTATATTCATCCCTTTCAATTACTTTCTTACTTTTTTTAATTCTTAAAAACTCTAATATATCCATAACATTACCTCATCTCTAAATCATATTATACAAGAAAAAAAACAGTTTTAATAATTTTTACCAATAATTAACCAAATAAAAAGAAGAAATACCTTTAAGTATTTTCCTCTACTATTATATCCTCATTAGATGGCCCACTAATACACTTACCATCAATATCAAATCTAGATGCATGACAAGGACAGTCCCAAGTCAATTCTGTCTCATTAAAAATTAATCGACAGCCCATATGTGGACACTTAGTATAAACCTTATGCTCTCCTTCTTCATCTTCATATATAGCAATCTCTTTACCATCTAATGTTTCATATTTAACCTTTTCACTATCTGTAACTATTCCACTTATATAGCCACTAATACTCTTAACACCATCTAATATTGCTCCACCTAAATTACCAAGATTATTTCTTTTCGGATTAAATAATTCCAAATACTTATTATCATTATCTAAAATAATATCTGCTAATATCTTACCGGCTAATATCCCATTAGCCATTCCCCAAGTATTATAACCTGTACCAATTAATAATCTCTCATCAATCTTACCAACATATGGCAGTCCGTCATTAGTAATAATATCAATATTACTCCACATATATTCAGGATCTAATCCTAGAGTCTTAAGCTTTTTCTTTAACTCAGAATAATGTTTCTTATCATCAACTTCACTATTATTATCATGCGAATTACTAAGATACAATATATAATCTAAATAGCTCCTAATTGAAATAATAGGCTTATCATATTTAATCAAAGAAATATTATCTTCCTTATACTTAGAAGCACTAAGATAAGACTTTTCTAAACTCCCCTTAATTGGAAACAAGAAAGGTAAATTAAAATATGGATAATGCGACGCGATAACAACCCACTTAGCCCTTATTTCAAATTCATCCTTTGTATAACAAATATAGCCATCATCATTTTTCTCCATCTTTACAATTGAAGTATCCTCATAAATACTAGTCTTATCTATATTACTAATAAGCCCATTAATATACTTTAATGGCTGAAATAAATAAGTATCCTCTACTCCTATCATATCCTTATATTCAATCAAATCACTATTACCATTAATTACCCTAACATTATTATCTTCTAAAAAATTTTTTAACTCCCTTAACTTAGCTTCTTCTCCCTCCTCATTAGCATACACATAAGAAGGAGCCTTTAATAAATTACAATCAATCTTATTCTTATTAATAATATCAACCGCCAACTCAACTGCTTCTCTCTGAGAAGCCAAATACTTACCTGCTACCTCTTCATCATAACTTTTCTTTATCTTTTCATACAAACTATCTTGTAAATATGTCAGTTTACCAGTACTATTAACCGTTACTCCCATACCAACCCTATTTTGTTCAACCAAAACTACTTCTAAAGAACTGTTCCTCAGTTGATAGAGCGTATTAATACCCGTCATACCTCCACCAATAATTAATACATCAACTACTATATCCTTATCAAGCTTCTTAAATTCAGGTAATGTTACTCCTTCTTTCCAAATACTATAATTTTTCATATAATCACCATTATTAATATTGACAATAAATATATAATCAATACAAAAAAACTACCATAATTAGTTCTTAAGATAGTCAAACAAACTATTGAAGAACCAATTAGATAGTCTTTATTTATTCTTATTTATAGATTTTACTATAGAATCAAAAATTTCTTTTGGTTTTTTATTTTGTGATTCATCTGCATTTTTTTCAAAGTAAGAAATAGTAGCACCAACTATTGCACTATTTTTAACTTTTTCACTAATAAACTCTACTGTTTCATTTATTTTTGTCGGATCTAATTTTTCAGTATATATTGCCTCTGCCGCAGCAATAACTGACTCACCTAACGCAAATACAATAGCTCCTGCAACAACTCCATTAACAACTGCACCTGCAATAGGTATTGACTTTAATATTGTTTTAGCTACTGTTGTAATCATTGTAGAACCAACAATTGCAGTAACTAATTCAACCGAATAATCAACCCCATATATTTTAAAAATAATTTTTGTAAGTCCTGTTTCAAGTGGCATAAGTATTACGGAATCTGGAAACGGGACAGGTACTGCCCCAATTATAACTGCTGACGCAGTAGCTCCTACAACAGTACCATTAGCTGTAAATCTCTTTTGTTCTAATACCATTCTAGCCCTATTTTCTTGATTTATCTTTTTGGCTTCATCTATGCAATCTAAAGTTTGTAAACATAGTTCTTCTATTCCTTTTGGTGCCACTCTAACTTCTTCATTTATAACATATTCTTCTGCTACAACAGGTATTATTTTTTTCAAGTTTACACTACTAGATTTGGCAAATGCTTGTTGCACTGCTTCTATATTTTCTGGAATATCAATTTCTGAATAAGATTTTGTAATAACTGCAAATACCGGTATATTTTTCCAACCTTTTATAGCTTTATTCATTAACATAATATTATGTAAAAAAGTCCGTCTTGCAGTTCCCTCAACACAATACCAAACCGCATCAATACCCGTATCTGATGAGTATTTTTTATTAGATAATTGTTCTTTAGTATATTTTTTTACTTGACGAATTGTTTGCCATTGTTCAAATACACTATATTCAAATCCTTTTGTATCAATACATCTTATTGGCCAAGTATTAGATTCATAAACATCTATTTTTTGCGTATTACCTTCACCAACTCCTGTTATTACTTCTATTCCAGAAATAGACCTTATAAGTGTACTTTTTCCAGCACCACTTCCTCCTAATACTAATACATTCATTTTTTTTACTTCTTCCATTTTTACTCCTCCAAATATAATACTTGTAATTTTCGCGAATCATCCCCATAATAAATAGTTACTCTAGACTATTCATTGTTTGATTAAAGTAATTTACCTTATTACATTTATCCTTTTAATTAATATTCTTAATCATTTCCCAACTTAAATCTAAATCTTTTCGTCCAAAATGACCATAACAAGCTACATCATAATAAATAGGTCTAAGTAAATCTAATTCATCAATAATATTTTGGACTGAAAAATCAAAATTATCTTCTACATATTTATAAATCTTATCCATAGCTACTTTATTAGTTCCTTTAGTATCTATAAATAAAGATAATGGATTACTCTTACCTATAACATAAGATACCTGTATCTCACATATATTCGCTAAATCATTAGCGACTACATTTTTAGCGACATATCTAGCATAATAAGCTCCACTTCTATCTACTTTAGATGGATCTTTACTTGACATTGCTCCTCCACCTATTCTAGCCATTCCACCGTAACTATCACTTATTAGCTTTCTACCTGTCGTCCCACTATCACTAATAGGCCCCCCTATTATAAAAGAACCACTCTGATTAATAAGTATTTTAGTCCCCTCATCTAAATACTCTTTTGAAATTACTTTACTTATAACTTCTTCTATAGCAAACTTTCTCAAATTCTCTTGCGATATACTTTCAGCATGATTTATCGCCATTACTATTGTATCAACTCTTTTAGGTTTCCCATCAACATATTCTACTGTTACTTGACTTTTTCCATCAGACTTTAAAAAATCTACTTTCTTACTCTTTCTAATTTGACTTAACTTATAACATAAGCCATTCGCCAAAACAATCGGTAAAGGCATCAACTCTTCTGTATCCTTGCAAGCATAGCCAAACATAATCCCTTGATCTCCAGCCATTATCTCATCCCCACAAACCGCATTATTTATCTCTTTAGATTGCTCACTAACTAGTTCAATAACATCAAATTCTTCCATATACCCAATATCTTCTATTACTTCCCTTACTAACCTTTTATAATCTAATTTAGCCCGAGTCGTAGCTTCTCCATAAATAACAACCGTATTATTCTTAATTGTAGCCTCAACCGCCATCTTACTATATTTATCTTGTCTTAAAGCCTCATCTAAAATATAGTCACTAATCTTATCACATACCTTATCTGGATGTCCTTCACATACTGCTTCACTAGTAAAAAAATACTTCATTATCATCACCCCAATTTATCAAATAAACTACCATATAGCTTCTTTATTTCTTTACATTCTACTTTATAAAATTGATTCATTACATCTTCTATTTCTTTAAAATGATTATCATAACAATATTCTAATACTACCTTAATACTCATTTTTAACTCTTTAAAATCTTTCTTACTCTTAATTATATCTCTAAGTAATAATTCACCACTAACATATCTCTTTTGAACCTCTATTTCACTAAGTGGTCCATTATAATAACCATAAATCTTTAAAAAATTAACTACTTTCATTCTAAAATCTTCATTAATAATAAATTTCTTGCTACTCATTCTTCTATCCTCCTACTTTATCTATAATTTTATTATACCAAAAAAATAGTAAATATTATTATAAAATACTTACTATTTGTCATTTTTTCCACACTGTGGAAAACTAAAAATAAATATATAAAAGGAATAAGCAATAACTGCTACATAACCGTTATGTTCCTTTTATCAAAATTCAATACATATTTTTAATAATTAATTGTTAAATTATAATAATTATGATACGATTAAATTGGTGATAAACATGATATTAGATGGAAAAAAAGTAAGATTAGAAGTATTAAAAAACTTAAAAGAAAAATTATTAGAATTAGATAGACAATTAGGCTTAACCGTAATTCAAATTGGCAATGATCCTGCAAGCAATACCTATGTAAACCAAAAAGCCAAAATGGCCAATGAACTAGGTTTCAACTTTAACCATATAAAACTAGATAGTAATATAACAGAAATAGAAGTACTTTCATTAATAGATAATCTAAACAATAATGAACTTGTTGATGGTATCTTGGTCCAAATGCCTATTCCTAACCACTTAAACTCCAAAGTAATTCAAAATGCTATAAATCCATTAAAAGATGTCGATGGCTTAACTGACATTAATATGGGCAAACTCGTTCACAATGTTGATACATTAATTCCATGTACCCCTGAAGGCATTATTGAATTACTAAATTACTACAACATAAATTTAAGTGGTAAAAATATTACTATCATTGGCAGAAGTGACTTAGTCGGTAAACCTTTAGCCAGCCTCTTTACTAACTATAATGCAACCGTTACCCTATGTCACTCTAAAACCAATAACTTAAAACACTATACTTCTAATGCCGATATTATTGTTGCCGCTTTAGGTAAACCTAAATTTATCAAAGCTGACGATATCAAAGAAGGTGCTGTTGTTATTGACGTCGGCATCAATCGATTAGAAAACGGCAAACTATGTGGCGACGTCAATTTTGAAGAAGTTAAAGATAAAGCTTCTTACATAACTCCAGTTCCAGGTGGAGTTGGACCAATGACTGTCGCAATGCTTGCTAAAAATACTTATAAAGCTTACATCCTTAAGAAAAATACTTAATGTATATATAAATAACCCTCAGAATGAATTGAAGGTTATTTTTTTAAATACTTATTTCTATTCTACTACCACTATTACTCTTTCTAACAATAATTTTCTTATCAATTCTAGCCTTTAATTCATTAACATGACTAATAATACCAATGATTTTATTATTTTGACCTAACATCATAATCGCATTCATCGCCGCTTCTAAACTATCATCATCTAAACTACCAAACCCTTCATCAATAAACATTGCATCTACTACTATCCCTCCTGAAAATTCTTGAATAGTATCACTCATCCCAAGCGCTAAAGATAATGATGCTTTAAAAGATTCTCCTCCTGATAAAGTTTTAACATCTCTTCTCTTACCAGTATAATTATCAATAACTTCTAACTCTAAACCTAACTTATCACTAATCTTTAAAGCTTCTTCCTTTCGGGCTAATAAGTACCTTTCATCAGTCATGTAACTAAATCTCTTATTCGCCGCTACGACAACTCTATCAAAGTAACTAGCCTGAACAAATTGCTCAAATTCTAACTTATTCTTCCCACTTATATTACCATTTGCCGTATCTGATAAATCTTTACAAATCATAACCTCTTTTTCTAAATTTTTCGACTTTTCATAGACAGTATTAATATTACTACAAACATTTAAATTATTAACTAACTTATGATTTATCTCTTTTAAAGATACGTCTTTATCTTTTATATTGTCTTCTAATTCTACCTTTTTCATCAATAAATTATCAATATCAAAACTAATTTTACCATCTAAAAATTTCTCCAAAGAACTAGCCTTGCCCCTTAATTCAACTAATCTCTCTTTATATAAGGCAATCTCTCTTTCCAACCTACTTAATTCTTCTCTTTCCATTTTAATAGATAAATAATCTCCCTCATTATCATATCCTAATTCCTTATAAGATGAAACATACTTACCATAACAGCATTTTAAATCTTCTTCAAGTTCTTTAATTTCACTTTCTAAATTTAAACTAATAGCCTTATACTTTTCCTTTTCTATCTTTAAAGCTTGATAGCTATCTTTCACCTCATTTATCTCATTTAATAATTGATCAATATCTATACTTAACTTATCTAATTCTTGATTAACTATATCAACATTATCCTCTTTATCTAAATCCTTACTCTTATCATTAATCAAACTTTCTATATTAATAACTTCTCTTTCAATATCTTCCCCTATATATTTACTAACATCTATATCAGTATCAATATATTTATTATCAATATCACTAATTTCCTTTATTAATACCTCATAATTATAATTAGATAACTCCCCTTTATAAACTTCAATATCTTTCCTAATACCATTAATATCTATAGCTTTTCTCTCTAAACTACTACTAATATTATCAAGCTCATTCTTTAAACTATCAATATCTTCCTTAGTTAAAACCGTATCCTTCATCACGGCCAACTTAGGATGGTGCAAACTCCCACATACCGGACAAGGATCATTATCTTTTAGATTACTTGCTAATATTCCAGCTTGAGCATTTAAAAACTCTTCGTAGCACTCCACATAATAATTATTCTTATCTTGATACTGAGTCTTCAAATTACTAAATTCAACCTCTAACTTACCTAATTTATCATTTAAATCATTTAGTTCTTTAAACTTATCAACAATCCCCTTTTTAACTTCCACATCAATTAACTCTAATATTTTTTTCTTATCCCATAATTCACTTTTAAGTGTATCTATCTCCTGTAAATTTATTAATTTATTATCATATAAAACTTTTTTATTCTTTAACTCATCTAATCTTTCCTCTAACTTATTTAATTCCTTATACCTAGCATTAACCTCTTCATACTTAAGACTAATATCATTAACTAATCGCAAATTATCATTATAATCTTTTCTCTTCGCATCCAATCCCTTTTCTAATCTCTTAACTTCCTGATAGTTAGGTAAAACATATTCTACAATATCCTTATTCTGCTTTAAAATAACTTCCTTATCTAAATAATTAGCTTTATCATCATTAAGAATCTCTAATTCTTTCTTTACCTCTTCCAAATTCTTTATACTATCATTAATTAAATTACCTTCACTAATCTTTTGAACTACTAATTCATATTCTTTATCCAACCTTACCTTTTCTTCCTTTAGCTTCTCTTCTTCTCTTTTAACTTCTTCATTATAACTATTCAATTGTTCTAACAGAAAAGAACAACTATCATCTTCAGCTATATCCCTATCCCAAATAATACTATTCTTATAATTACCTAAAGTAACTATAACATCTTCATATTCTCGTTTTTTATCTAAATACTTTGTCTTTAATCTATCACTAATATCCTTATATATCCCTGTATCAAATATCTTTCTAAATATAATTGCTCTGTCCTTTGGTTTAGCTAACAGTAATTCTAAAAATTCTCCTTGCGCTATCATTACTATTTGCTTAAACTGATTAGCATTAATCCCTAGTATCTCAACACACTTATCACTAACATTCTTATCTCCCGTAACAACCTCATCCAAATAAGTTAAAGTAGCATCTCCCCCAACCGCCGTAGTACCATTCCCTCTAATCTTCTTCCTATTATATCTAGGAACTCTCTCAACCTTATATAAAACATTCTTATGTATAAACTCTAACTCAACAAAAGTCTTTACCTCATCAGATGAAAAATCACTTCTTAAAGTACTATTTTCTCTTCTATTACCACTAGATACCCCAAACAAAGCAAAACTAATCGCATCAAAAATAGTCGTCTTCCCACTCCCAGTATCTCCAGCAATCAAAAAGACACCACTGCTTCCTAACCTCTCAAAATCTATCCTTACCAAATCCTTATAAGGACCGAAAGCACACATCTTCAAATTTAACGGCCTCATCTTACCACCACTTCCATACACTAAAAATACTTATACAAATCTAATCTTTAATAGAAGTTATAATCTCATTAAGTATTTTCTTTCTTTCATTATCTAATTCAATATTATTCTGCATCTTATAAAACTCACTAAATAAATCTATTTCACTAATCTGCTTAATATCAATGTCCTTACTCTTATCATTATCTAAATAATTATTAGTCCTTTTATTATCATATTCCAACCTAAGAATATTCTTATATACACTTCTCAACTTCCCAATCGCATCCATAATATAATCTTCATCAGTAATAACCGCACTAACATAATCATTAACATTAATTTTATCAACAAACTCTTTATCTAATAATTCTTCTAACTTCCCTTTTATAGCAATCATATCCCTAATTGGAACTAAATCTACAAGTTCAATCTTTACATTTCCCTTTTCATTTAATTCAATAATAGGTACACTCTTTTTATGATTAACTTCACTAAAAGAATACTTTAAAGGACTACCTGCATATCTAACAGTATCTTTAGTTAATCGTTGCCCTCGATGAATATGCCCCATCGCCACATAATCAAATTTATCAAATAATGATACGTCTATATTATCAATACCACCTAAAGATATACTCTCGGAGTCACTTCTCTCGATATCGATTCCATTCGCCGTAACAAACTGATGAACCATAATAATATTCCTTTTAGTTTTATCTATATTAGCATTATCTATAATACACTTAATAGCATCTTGATAATCATCAATACTTACATCAGGATAATACTTTCTAACATCAGCTGGCTTTACAAAAGGCAACATATAAATAAGCACTTTTCCATACTCATCCTCTAACTCTACACATTTTAAATTTCCACTAAAAGTACCTTCTATATAAACACCATTATCAATAAATAACTCACTCCCAAAAGAAAGCCTATCTTTAGAATCATGATTACCTGAAATAACCAATACCTTTACTTTCAATTCATATAATCTAGCCAAAAAACTACTAAATAATCTAACCGCCTCTACATTAGGAATAGCCTTATCATAAACATCTCCCGCTATCAAAACGACATCTATCTTTTTATCAACAATAATATCAACTATTTGATTTAATATATATATTTGATCATTAATTAAAGATTGCTCTAAAATAGATTTACCCAAATGTAAATCTGCTAAATGCATAATTTTCATATAACACCTACTTTAAAAATTTATCTTCCATATACTTATAAATACCATTCTCATCACAACTAAGAGCCACATCATTAGACATAACTTTCAACTTATCAATCGCATTACCAACCGCAATGCCCTTATCAACAACTTCAAACATCGACTTATCATTATCGCCATCACCAAAAGCCATCGTATCTTTAACTTCAATATTTAAATGATTACATAACCACGTAACAGCTCTTCCTTTAGACACTATTTTATTATTAATATCTATTGTACAACGATTTTCCCAATAAGATATATTATTAATCTTAATACTTTTTAAATTATCTAAATAAGCAAAAACTTCTTTAATTATTTCCTTATTTACTGATAAAATAATTTGTTCACACGAATAATCTTTATCTTTAGAATAAATCTCACAATTAGATACATCCCAAGTCCCAAATCTATATCTTTTTCCCATACAATTAAGTAAAAAAGAAATATTATACTTATAAGCCCAATCAACAATACTTCTAAAATCTTCTTCTTCAATAACATCCTGATATATATACTTATCATTCTTAACATCATATATACAAGCTCCATTAGAACCTGCTATATAATCAACTACTTCTAACAAATTAGGAAACTGATTAAAAAAAGATACACATCTCCCCGTTACAATACCTAATTTTATTCCTTTATTTTGAACTCTCTTTAATACATTAATTTTATAATCATCAAAATAATTATTATCACTATAATAATCCAACATCGTATTATCAAAATCACTAAATATTATTTTTGTCATATTCTCCCTACCTCTCTATTTTATTATACAAAAAAGCATCATTATCGACAATAAAATTAACCAAGAAAAAAAGAACTGATCTAAAATCAATTCCTTAACGGAAGCCTCCGCCTCCACCTCCACCACCGAAGGAACCGCCTCCTCCGCCGCCAGATGAAAAGCCACCTCCACCTGAACTATAAGATTCAGCTCTACTTTTAGCCGTACTAGCACTTCTAATCCCATCAGCAGTAATTGAGCGAATAAATATAATATCACCATAATCATACCCAATATTATCCATATCAGTAATAATTTCAGGATATAGCTTTTTAAACTGATCAGCAACTTCTTCAGCTATCCCAAATATCTGAGCATACATTAAATATTCATTCCATAAATTAACCTCAATTGGTTCTCTTTCTTTAATTAAAGTAAATTCTTTTAAAAATTTCTTTAATCCTGCCATTTTCTCGGCCACTTCCATCATTGATGGAGCAACATTAAAATACTTATAACTAAATAATTTCATCGTTTTTCCATTTTCATAAGTAATTTTACCTAACTTAACTAAATCTAAAGTTTCTTGATATAATACATCATCAAACCAATCTAATATTTTAGAATAATTATTATTACACCAATTTTTAAATTCATTTTGCTCTAATTTACCATCTTCACTAGCCTGATACATATAATCATATAACTTAACTTCATAAGTATTTTTTTCATCAGGTCTATTAGAAAAAATTACATTACTATAAGTCTTATCTTTAAAAACACCATCCTTAGTAATTTTTTCTATCCTTACATTACCATCATGTATCCATTTTAGAAGAACAGCTCCTAAAAAATCTTCCTTTTTCTTAGTTAAATTATAATTATGCGCTACCCAATAAGCATAAAAAATATCTTTATCACAAGGAATATCCCTAAATACTGGAACATCTTTTCTAACCTTATTGCCAGTCTTACCAAAAGAACATTTATCATTCCTAGAAGAATTTACAATCAATGCCGAAATAATTCCAAATAATAAAACATTAAATATAATTACAATAATTGGAATTAAAGCTTCCCACCAACTAGTCTTATCATTATAATTTACGGCCCCATCTTCAGCCATATCATAATAATAATTAAAATTATTATCTAAAACACTACTAGTTTGAAAAGTACCTTTAGGAAACTTAACTAAAATAGTCATATATTCATCACTAGTAACTCTACTACCATCACTAGTCATCTCTATCTTACCATCATATACATAGCAAGGTGCTCCATACTTACCATATCCCCATACATCTAAAGTATCTTCATATCTAAAATCACTATAAATTCTAATATCTACATTACTAGGCTCTGCACTAAAACCATTTGGAAACAAATTCCAATAAATCATATCAGCATCTTCTATAGTAGATACAAAATTACTAATCCTATATTTAATTACATATTCATGATTTCCATAATCACTAATACCAAAACAAATATCCACCTCATCATTACTAGAATAATAAATACCTGCTTTATAAGCCTTATCACTTAAACTACCATCTATATTCCAATCACTAACTGTCGTAAATTCCTTACCGTCCATCGTAACTTCTAAATCAGTAATTTCAGAACTACCTAAGTTATAATATGGGTGCCATCCTTCAGTCCCTTGATCAATATATGCATCCCAAGTTTCAGTAATAGTAGCATTACCATACATATCTACAAATACATCCATATCAATATTACTAATACTAGTCGCGTCTACTACCATAATAGAACTAAACAACATCAATACAAATAATAATATCTTTTTCATATCAACCTCACATAATCTATATCAACAAAATTTTCCACCTGAACTATAGGATTATACTCTACTTCTAGCATTACTATCACTTCTAATACCATTATTAGTAATAGAACGAATAAATGCAATATCAGAAAAATCATATCCAATACTATCCATATCAGTAATTACTTCAGGATATAATTTCATAAATTGATTATCAATCTCATCAGCCATACCAAATATTTGAGCATACATCAAATATTCATTCCATAAACTTACATCTATTGGTTCTCTCTTATCAATAATAGAAAACTCTTTCAAAAATTTCTTTAATCCAGCCATTTGTTCAGCAACTTCCATCATTGAAGAATCAACTTCAAAACACTTATATAAATTAATTCTTTTACCTTTATAATAAGTAACCTTACCTTTATCTACAAGTTCTAATGTTTCTTTATATAAAACATCATTAAACCAGCAAAATATTTTAGAATAGTTATTAGAACACCACTTCTTAAATTCGTTCTGTTCTAGTTTTCCATCAATACAAGCAGCATACATATAATCATATAATCTAACTTCCATTTCCAACTCTGGTATATCCATAGGCCTCTTAACAAAAAATATATTTGTAAGTACTTTATCCTTAAATATCCCATCTTTAGTAACTTTCTTAAACATAACATTACCATCATGAATCCATTTAAGAAGAATAGCACCTAAAAAATCTTCCTTTTTCTCAGTTAAATTATAATTATAAGCCACCCAATAAGCATAAAATATATCCTTATCACAAGGAATATCTCTAAATAGTAAAACATCTTTTCTTACCTTATTACCAGTCTTACCAAAAAAACACTTATACTAATTATTTTTTAAAAATTTAGCTACAACTACCAAAAATATAAGAAAGAAAAAAAATTCACCAATAGTAGTCACATCTCCGCCAATAACACTACCTATAACAAAAATAAACAACAATACAAATAATAATATCTTTTTCATAGATTACTCCATTTCATCATTATCCCCCTAAAAGAAAAAGGATTAATAACTAATCCTAAAACTTAACTTTTACATTTTCACGTTCTTTTTCCTCTGCTTCAAAGAAAGCTTCTTTAGTAAACTTAAATATAGAAGCAATTAAATTACTAGGAAACATTTCAATCTTGTTATTGTACATCAACACTGAATCATTATAAAACTGTCTAGCATAACTAATCTTATCTTCGACATCTTTCAATTGATTTTGCAAATCAACAAAATTAGTATTAGCCTTTAAATCAGGATAATTCTCTGCTAAAGCCATAATATTCATAACACCTCTAGACATTTCATTAGAAGCTTCAATCTTTTCAGAATCTGTTTTAGCATTAGCATAATTATTTCTAGCCTGAATAACTTTCTCTAAAGTTTCACTTTCATGCTTAGCATATCCTTTAACAGTCTCTACTAAATTAGGTATCAAATCAAAACGTCTCTTCAATTGAACATCGATTTGACTAAATTGATCTTTAACTTTATTTCTAGCAACCACTAAACCGTTATAAGTACTAATTACATACAAAATAACTAATACAACTACAATTAAAATAATTATCCACATATACATCCCTCACTTTCCTATTCTAAGGATACCACAAAAAAACCACCAATACAATACAAATAAAAAGAAAAAGAATAAATAAGTACTATTAATCCAAAATACTTAACCATTCTCTTCCTGCTTATCTATTTTTTCTAATAATTTAGTCAATAACTCAATCAAATATAATAAGAAATGTTTTTCTAAATTAACAATCTCCAATATAATATGTATCTTATTCTCT
>JAFURK010000021.1 GCA_017480975.1 Bacilli bacterium | reverse complement strand
TGTATAATCATCACCAAAATAATAAACTGTATTAGCACTTATATTATTATATTGCAAATTAGTCGCCGTTGTATGTTGTAAGGTTTTAGATAAACCATATTTATAACCCACCATAGCCATATCATATGGATCACTATTAAAGGCAGATGTCCCAATTGAGGTAGCACTACCGGTATCACTAGTACTAGTCCCTGAATAGATTAGGCGAATACTTCCATCACCATTGATTCTGACTATTCGCCATATAAATCCACCAAAAGATACATAATTATTGTCTACTTTTCCACGGAAGTAATAACTATCGCCATAATCATCCTCAGCCATATATAAACCTTTTCCGGAGATATTTTGAGTCTTCATATTTTGGGTATATTTATCAACTTCCGTAGCTTTATATTTGGTAACACCATTTGAAGTAGAAGATGTAGCACTATATATTACATACATAGTTGTACAATATTTATTATTCTGATCATTACATACATAATAGGTAGTATCACTAGTTGAAACTGCATCCAACATGGTCATAAGACTAGCGTTAGTTAAATTGTATTGGCCGGTTTCAGTGTCAAAAGTATATCCAGTTCCAGCATAAACTTTATTTGAAGTACTAGTAACATTTGTACCAGTAATATTAGTTTCTTTCTTTTCAATATAAGTAATTATTGGAGCTGTCTCAGTAAAATCTGCTTGTTTACTAGATATATAAACTTTAGCGGCATCGACTGTTTCAGAATACTTCTCAGTTATTAAAATACAATCCCCTAGTTTTGTAATTCCATTAGTAGTACAATAATCTTCATCAAATTTACCAAATGAGGCGGTTACTCCTTCGCCTTTACTAGTATGAAAATCTATTATTCCACCATATACTCCTCGATCAGTATTTCTTTGATCAACACCTGTTTCACTTAGCCAAACGGCAATATAATATATTTTATTATCGCCACTTTCTAAATAAAAATTTTCGTCTAAGATTGAAGTATCCATTCCATTAGATGTATATACTTCTTTTCTGTCTGTTGGGCTATCTAATAGTTCCCATTTTAAATTGTTATAGATATTATTTTCTCCACTCGCGACTAAGGTAATATCGCCGGTTAATCTTACATTAGTGGTACTAGGGTTATAGACTTCAATTTTATAGACTTCACAAGATAAATTGTTATTGGCATCGATACAATTATCTACTCCGCCATTACCTTTAATAGCATTACCTAAAGCAGCATCTAACATAGGTACCAAATACATATCCATCTCTGGTATTAGTCTTTCGACTGTTAATTCTATCCCGGCTTCGCCTAAATTACCGGCGATAGTATTATTATTAGTATTAGTGGTATATAGATAAGCATAGGTTCCCCCTATTGTTATTAAAGAATATACCGATATTATTCCAATTAATAGTAAAAACTTTTGTCTGTTATTTATAAATTTTATTTTATTAATTAATTTTCGCATATACTACACCTCTTTATTATATTCAACTACATTATTAATTTATTAAATATATATTATAAGCTATAAGCTTTTTAAGCACTCTTTAAAATATTCATCATTGATAATAGTAGATTCTTTAAAATAGCCTTCGAAATCAAAATTTAAGTTCTTATTTTGACCTCTGATAAAGTAGACCATTCTGAAAGCGTAATTAATAATTCTTTTTAGTTCTCTTTTATCAATCATTGAAGTATCAATATAGGCTATGTGATTGAAGTTTTTATCAATAACAAAACGCATAAAGCGATAGCTGTTACTTAAAGGAATAGGATATTTGTTGTTGATTAAGAATTCCTCATTATTAAAGTTATAATCTATTTTAGTTTTTTCTAATTCATCAACAAGATTCTCTACTACTGCTCGTGATGATTTTAGGTTAAAGAAATTGATGTGTTGGACTAAAGGAACGTTATTAATAAATAAATAATGTAACATTTTCTTATTTTCTATTAAGTTGTAATTTAGATAAGTTCCATCTTCTAAAAAGTCTGTTAGTTTAAATTTATATTTTTTGGTCTTTATTTTATCAAAGAATAAGTTAATTAGTTTATCGTTTTCTTCTTTAGAATTTACTTTATTAGTAGCAACCCAACGAAAATCTTTATTTATTAAATATTCCATAAAGTTATAATTTTGAAAAAATATGTCTCTAAAGGGATAGTCCATAATATCAAAGTTATCATCATTATTATTTAAAATATTAGTAATATAATTAATGATATTAGTTTTAGTATTATCAGTTAAATTATGCCAATCTATATAACGAATGTTATTTAAGTCTTTAGTTATAATATAATTAATAAATTCTTCATTTTTATTAAGATATAAGGCTAATTCTATATTCTCTTCTATATGTTCAATACTATTTTCCTTTTTATCTAAAGAAGATATAATAGTTTTTACAATATTATCTTTATTAGAAATAGTTATATTATTTAGTAAGGTAATACTTAAGTATTTTACATTTTCAATATCATTTTTAATTAAGTAAAGAATAAAATCTAGATTGGTAGATAAAATATTTGGCAAAGTTTTATCTTGCTTTAAAAACTTATTTAAGTTATATTCTTGTTTTTCGGCTGATTGGATAGCTTCATTAATTAAGTCTCTTTGCTTAGAAGGACATAATTCATTATAAGTTAGATATTTAATATTAGCATAATTTATGTCAACTAAGTATTTCATAAATTTAATATTTTTACTCAATCTAGTTGGGATATTGTCAGTATAGTTTATTAATTCATTAGTATCTATTTTAACTTTTTCTTGATTTATTAATTCAAGAGCATAATTAATTAAGTATTCTATTTTTTCATCTGATAATTTAAATTTATCTATTAATTTAATGTTATTAATATTGTGTTCAATGCTTAGTTTATCAAAATAGTAGCAATTAAAGAAGGTTATTTCTTGATGGTTATCATAATAGCGTGACTCCTTGGTATCAAAATAGTTTTCTATTTGGAAGTCTTCGGATAATTTATTAAAATACTTATCTAGAACTTTTCTTTGGGTATTTTTTGTTAGTTTGAAAAATTCTTTAGTATGATAAGATAAGTTAATCGGATCTTTTAATATTTTATATTGCATTATAAATATTAGAGCTTTTATCATATCTTCCCTCTTTCTATTTTATAGTTCTATTTTAGCACATTTAGGGCAAGAAAAAAAGAGTTTCGCTAACTCCTTTTTTAATTTATTTTGCAATACTGTTAAGTGGTGCACTTGAATCTGAACTATTGAAATTAGAACACTGGTTATTAGCAACACAATTGGTGAAATTGCCAATTAAATTAGTATATTGTGTTTTATTCATACCAACTACGATAGTAGCGTGGGCTCCACCTGATACATCCCATTTATATAATAAGTTTGCATCTTTAGTGTTATTTATGTGTTCTGCTACTGTGTCAGCATTACTATGTGGTACAGTAGTATCAGCAGTTCCATGGATTATAACAACATTACTATTGGCAGGGAATCTTCTTCCTTCTGAGAATACATTTGAGTATTTATCATAGTTATTGTCATTTAGTCCAACACCAACTAAATCCATTATAACAGTTTCTACTAAAGTATCTAATAGACCTGTTAAATCAATTCCTAAAGAATTTTCAACTAAAGTTACTTTAGCATTACTAGTTGTACTAGTTTGTTTTTTGGTAGCATTATTGAACCAATCAGTAACGGTACTACTATCTACACCTGGAATTTGATATTGACCGCTGCCAACTTGTGATTGCCAATTTTCATATAGTGATTGCCAATCATTACCTGATTGAGATACTTCAGGTACTGTTGTTTGCCAATTGTTACTTTGAGCAGCATTTGCAATTGTTTCATTGAATTTTCCACTGAATTGTTCAAAGTAATTAAGGTAATCATCAGTTGTTCCTTTTCCTCCGATAATACCACTAATATCAATATTTGTAAGAGCGTCTAAATTTAAGCTTGATGCTACTTTTTGTAGCTCACTCATAAAATCAATTTTACTAATATCTAATGAACCTAAAAGTGATGATAATTGATCAGTACTTCCACCTGATAACATACCTGTAATGATACCACTCATTGAAGTATAACCACAGTCATCAACGAATCCTTTAACATTTAATTGAGTTAAATTTTTAGTATATGGCGCTGTACCATTAGCGGCAGCTATATCTGGATTTGTAGCTAATTGAAGAGTTGTGGCTCCTCCTAAAGAAATACCATGTACTACAATAGTTTGTGGTGCTACATTAACACCATATCTAGATTGCCAATTAGCATTTAAATCTTTAATCCAATCATATGTATCTAAACTTTCAAGATATCCCATAGCAACACTACCATCGCTATCACCAAAACCTCTTAAATCCACTGCCATAACATTGTAATCTTGAGCTTCATACATGCTACCAACAGCAGTGTGCATTGCTTTACCACTCATCATGAAGCCATGAACTAATACAGCCCATTTGTTTGAATTTGGATTAGTAACATAAATTTTAGCACTTAATCCATCAACACAATACTTAGCGTCTATATCTCCATCATCACATGCAGTAGTAGATCTAAGTGATAAGGTGTTAGTTGGATCAGCATTTCCCATAATAGTGTCTCCTAATCCGCCTATTATAGAAGTTAGACCATCTAAAAGTCCTTCGGTTGTTCCACTAACACTTGATGTTATATTATTTACTAGTTGATTAGCGGCAGATGATACACCAGCCCCATCTTCATATTTTTTTTGTGATTGTGTTATTTGAGCAATTAAATCTGATTTAGCTGTATCATAATTAGCACTGGTGTCATAACTAGCAACATAATCAGATACTTCTTGCGTAAACATACGATATTGCTGTGCTTCATATTCTTCGGTAGTCTTTTTAGTATCCTTATCTTTAGGATTTATAAATAATACTACGCCAACGAAAATAACAACTACAGCAACCAAACCAATTATTCCCCATAATTTTTTTTGATTATTTTCCTTTTTCATTTGACTCCTCCATTTTATCTACAATATAAGAATATAATATTTGATTAATTTTGTCAATAGGATTAGAATACTTAATTAGTATCATTTTTTTGATAAATAACTATTTTAGATAAGTATTTTTAACCCTAAAACAAGCAACTAAAATCAGTTTTATTTTTTAGAGGACGCTTTAATAATTTTTTATTTTTTTCTAAATTTGTTACTATTTCCGTTCCAAATGTAGCCATATATCTATCGGTATTTAATATGCCATTTTCTAATAAGAGATTATATATATAGTCTATATCTTGAGAATTTATTCTATTTAATTCCTTTACTTTTAAAAGTTTGGTATAAACATCTTTTTTGATAATTAAATTTTTGGTGTAATCGATTATGTAATCATTGTATTCTACATAACTATGAAGATGGGTAGTTCCATCTTCATAAGCGACAAGGCCTGTTACGAAGTAAGAATTTTCTATATTGCTAGCAATAATCATACTAGATGTATAGCATCTACCTTTTATTAAATTATTTTTCATATCAAATAACATTTCTTTCCTAACATATTCTGTTTCATCTGCTAAAATTATTTTTAAGTATTTTTCTAGGGTATCAAATTTAAATTTGATACTTTCATCTTAGTAAGTATACCCTTTACTTAGAAAATTCTTTCTAATATGAAAATAATTAATTTTATAATAATACATTTCGACTAATTTTCTTAACCCAAAAATAAGGCATCTCTTAGGTCTTTTGGGTGTTTAAAATTTTCTTCTATTGTTAGTATTTCTTTTGAACATTCTCTTATGTTTTTTTCTTTTTCGTTAAAGATTAAATCATAAGTATTTTTATTAATACCATGGTTAGTGTATTTTGTTTCAACCATAATATCCCTCTTTCTTATTGGTTTAATATGATAACAAAAAGTTTATTTTGGGTCAAGTTATAGAAACAAAATATATAGTTAAAGTACTTAACTAGTTGCTTTCTTTATATAAATAATTATTCTAGTTAAGTATTTTTAGCATAAAGAAAAAGAAGAGATTTTATTATTTCTCTACTTTTTCTAATTTAATACCTACTTTATATTCATTAATGTCAATTATATCTTCTATTTCACTAATTCTTTCGATATTTAGGGCTAAGGTTTCTTTACGGATAAAGTCTAAGTAATCTTTAATATTCATACTATACTCATCATTTGATGCATAATAAATATTTATTCGATCAGCAATGTCAAAGCCATTTGTTTTACGAAGATTTTGAACTTTAGAGATAGTCTCTCTGGCTAGGCCTTCATTAATAAGATTTTGATTTAATTCGGTATTTAAGATAATAACATTATTGTTACTAGTTTCAACATTATAACCAACTTTCGAGTTAATTCTTTTATCAATTAAGTCACTAGTTATTTTATATTCAGTATCATTTAATTTAATAGTTAAGTTATCATCTTCTAATGATTTTATATCCTCACTAGATATATTAGCTAGATAGCTAGTGAAGTCTTTCATATCTTTACCAAATAGTTTGCCGGCTACTTTAAAGTTAGGTTTATATTCGATAGTCATATATTCACTTAAATCTTCCATATAGATAATTTCTTTAACATTTAGTTCTTCTTTAATTAAAGAGTCAATGTCCCCGATTAGGCTTTCGACATTTTTATCTAGAATAACATTTTGAATTGGTTGACGAACCTTTATTTTAGCTTCTTCTCGAGAGTTTCGGCCCATAGAAATTAGATTAATAATTAAGTCCATTCGTTCTTCAATATGTTCATTTATCATATTTTCATCTACTTTTGGATAGTTGGCTAGATGAACAGATAATTCATCAGTTAGGTTTCTATAAATGATATCAGCTGTATATGGAGAGATAGGAGCTAAAAGTTTACAGATACCAACTAGTACTTGATAAGTAGTTTGGTAGACAGCTTTTTTACTTGTATTTAGTTCGCTTCCCCAGAATCTTCTTCTATTTCTTCTAATATACCAGTTAGATAAATCTTCATTAACAAAATCATTTAAGTAGTGAACAACTTTATTTAAGTCATAGTTATCCATCTCTCTGGTCATATTTTGAACTAGTTTGTTATATTTAGATAGTAACCACTTATCGATTTCCTCTAAGTCGTTGTAGTCAACCCTAAATTCTCTTGGATCAATTTCATCAGTATTGGCATACATAGCAAAGAAGGCATAAGTATTCTTTAAGGTGTTAAAGAATTTAGAATTAATTTCACGAATACCATCTTCATCAAATTTTAATGGCGTCCATACTGGTGAAGAATATAATATATAGAATCTAGTTGCATCAGCACCATATTTTTCTAGGATACCAAATGGTTCAACGGCGTTTCCTTTCGATTTATGCATTTTCTGACCATGCTTATCTAATAATAAGTCATTTACTAAAACATTTTTATATGGACTTTTTCCAGTAACAAAGGTTGAAATTACTAGTAAGGAGTAGAACCAACCTCTAGTTTGGTCAATTCCTTCACAGATAAAATCGGCTGGAAATTGATTTTCAAATAGTTCTTTATTTTCAAATGGATAATGATATTGCGCGAATGGCATAGCGCCTGAATCGAACCAACAATCAATTACTTCTTTAATTCTAGTCATAGTTTTGCCACATTTTGGACATTTGATATGGATATCATCAACATAAGGACGATGAAGTTCGATAGTGCTATCAATTTTTTCAATTGATTTTTCGATTAATTCTTCACGAGAACCAATCATTTCATCATGTCCACATGAACATCTCCATAGTGGAATTGGGGTTCCCCAGTAACGGTTTCTTGAAATAGCCCAATCGTTCATATTATTTAGCCAATCACCAAAACGTTTTTCACCTACATAATCTGGATGCCAGTTAACTTTGTTATTTTCTTCGATAATTTTATCTTGGAAAGCAGTAGTTTTAATGTATAGGCTTGGTTTTGAGTAATATACTAATGGCGTTTTACATCGCCAGCAATGTGGATAATTGTGATTCATTTTTTGTTTTTTGTAAATTTTGTCTTCAGCTGCTAAATATTTAATGATATCAACTTCTAGTTCTGAATCAACAACTAATCTACCTTTCCAAGGTCCGTCAGTATAACAACCGTTTTCATCAACTGGGTTTAAAACTGGTAAATCATATTTTAAACCTACTTCATAGTCATCTTGACCGAAAGCTGGAGCGATATGAACGATACCAGTTCCACTTTCCATGGTTACATAGTCAGCACATGTAATAAAGAAAGCTTTTTTGTTTACTGGTAAGATTGGTAAGTATTGTTCATATTCTTGATGTTCTAAATCTTTACCAATGTATGTTTCTACTACTTCATAGTCTTCACCTAAAATAGATGGGGCTAGTTTAGCAGCAACAATATAATACTTATCTTGAACCTTACATTTTACATATTCTTCGGTTGGGTTAACGCAAGCAGCGACATTAGAAATTAAAGTCCATGGTGTTGTTGTCCACACTAATAGATAAGTATTTTCTTGTTCCTTTAATTTAAATGGTACGGTTACAGTGTTAACACTTATTTCTTTATAACCTTGGGCTACTTCGTGAGACGCTAAACCTGTTCCACATCTTGGACAATATGGTAATATTTTTAGACCATCATAAACAAGGCCTGCTTCATGGAATTTCTTTAAAATCCACCATTCTGTTTCAATATAGTCATTGTTATAAGTAATATATGGGTTATCTAGGTCAATGAATTGGCCCATCTTGTGAGTGAATTCATTAAACTTAGCTTCGTTCTTCCATACACTTTCACGACATTTTTGGTTAAATTCTTTAATACCATATTTTTCGATATCACCTTTACCAGAGAAACCTAGTTCTTTTTCAACTTGTACTTCAACTGGTAATCCGTGGGTATCCCATCCTACTTTTCTAAGGACACGATATCCTTGCATGGTTTTATATTTGCAAACAGTATCTTTAAGTAATTTAGCTAACATGTGGTGAATTCCGGGCATTCCGTTTGCAGTAGCTGGGCCGTCAAAGAAAACAAAATTTTCATTGTTGGCTCTATTTTCAATCGTTTTGTTTAGAATGTCAATTTTGTTCCAATAGTCATTAACTTGTTGTTCAAGGACATTTTCATTTAATTTTTCTAATTCTTTAAAATACTTCATTATATTTTCCTCCTTTAATTTTACATTCTTGGTTTATGGCTCTTACTTCTAACTTTGGTTTTTGTGTTTGTTTTAGTTCTTGGGTGATAATAAGCTTTTTTGTTATTATAAGGATTGTTTTTAGTCTTTAATTTGTAATTAGTTACACCTTTAACAACAGGGCTAAAAAGCATTTCCCTTATTTTAATATTTGGTATTCTTATAATCATATTGGCAATTCTTATAATCATGTTTATCAAATCCTTTCTTAATATAATAAAATAAAGCACAAATTTTGTTACTTAAGGACGAGACTACCCGCGGTACCACCTTAATTCACAATAATTTGTGCTCTTCATTTTGATAACGGGATTATTCCCGGATACTTCCTACTAACTTCAAAAGTCCACATTCAAGAGTGATACTTACTTAATATTATTGTTTATCTTTCACCATATGAATAAACTCTCTATAAATAAGGGATTAAGTAACGTCTCTTTCACTTGTTTTGATAAATTCCTTTTCATTATAGAAAAAATATTTAAATAAGTCAATAGGTTTAAAAAATAATTATCTTTTAGTTTACAAAATAATACTAGCTTGATTTTTAATATAAAAGAAAAGAAATGATTAAGTATTTTACTAATATAAGTAACATACTAGATATACATTTCTTTTTCTTACTTTTATATTGATTAAATATATATACTATACCTTTGACTAAACACCAGAAGCTGTTCCATTATTAGTAAATGTTCCAGTTATTGTTCCTCCAGTCTTAGTATATGTCCCTGAATTAGAAACTGCAACACCAGAATTATTAATTACACTTCCATTTTTATGTAAAACAGTTCCACTAGTTGAAACAAATATTTGCTCTACTGTACTTGAATCACCTGAAATTTTAGTTGAAGAACCATCAATTGTTAAAGTACCATCAAGATACATTCCTCTTAAAGTACTATTGCTTCTAGTAACGGTAGTACCACTATTTAATGTTAAGTTAGTATCACCATCAACATACATATATCCTTTAACTGTTGCCCCAGAAAAAGTTGCCGTTTGATCATATAGCATACATGCAGTGGCATTATTATTGGTAATAGTTACCCCAGAACCAACAGTCGTTTTTCCAGTACTTCCATTATTGACAGTTACATACAAGGCAGAAGTATTTGTAGCTTCCGAATAGGACGATGTTGCAGTTATAGTAACAGAACCAGAAATAGAAAGCGTTCCTGAAGAAGAACTACCAAGCGGTGTGGCATTAGCACTAAAAGTTCCTCCTGTTATCGTCAATTTTCCACTATCTTTATTTGCTACCATTGAACTACCATCTCTACCAGATACACTAGTAAAATTTCCACCGGTTATTTTTAATGTGCCACTGTTACCAATTGACCATTCAGAGGCATTGGTGGTGTGAATAGTACCGGTGCCACTAATTGTTACTGTTTTGCCAGAATTAACTAAAATAGGTGCGGATGTTGTCAAAGTTTTTCCGTTTGTATTTAGGGTAAGACTTTTACTTAAAGTACCTCCACTTTCAGTTACGTTGTTTAATACTTTAATTGTACTACCACTAGAGCTAGCGGCACTTACGGCTTCGGCTAGCGTTTGCACATAAGTAGAATCATCAACACTATAATTAGGGGTATTTATTACAACTGACTTAGAAGTAGATGTATTTCCAGCACCATCGGTTGCCGTAACTGTATAAGTCTTACCGGTAGTTACACCAGTAATTGTACAAGTGCTTCCACTAAAGGTTCCAGTTTTAGTAGTCGTACCACTTACTGCTTTACAAGAAGCCAATCCCGAACCTCCTGAATCGGTTGCAACTACAGTGATAGTCGCCGTAGTTGAACCGGTTACGGTTGCCGTCGCACTAGTGATAGTAGGCTTGGTGGTATCGCTACTAGTAGAGGCGGTCCACTGCGCATATAACGTTTGGTTAGCGGATAAATTTACTGTAGTAGTACTAGTCACTTGGGTACCACCACTTGTCGCTGTATACCAACCATTAAATGTATAATCAGTACGCGTCGGCGTTGGTAATGTTCCATAAGTAGAACCATTCGTTACCGTCTTTTTACACGTAGAGGAACTATATGTAAATGTTGAGGATGGACACGTAGTAGAAGTCCATGCGGTTCCTCCATTTACATTAAAAGTTATTGTATAAGTAGTAGTATCACCGCCACTAGAATTAGCAGTCCATGTTGCCGTCAGCGTTACTGTTCCT